>CAIXRL010000055.1 GCA_903921835.1 Candidatus Eiseniibacteriota bacterium
CGGCCGCGCCGCAGCCGTGTTGTCAACACGATGAGGACAGCAGCCGGTCGATCTTCGCCGCGGATGACGCGCAGATCGCGCTCGCAGGCGGCGGGCTCATGAATACTCCGGGCCAGGATCGGGTGTGGTGCGGCGCGCGGCGGGGCGCGCCCCGAACACATGGCGGAGGGCGCGCACGGATGATCGCCGAGGAGCAGCGAGAGTTCGCGGCCGGCGCCGGCGCCCATGCGCAGCAGCACGCCCATGCCGGGCGTTGCGGGCGCGCTGCGCAGCGAACTCCTGGAACGCTGCGGCGCGGGACGGTGCACGTGCAGCGCCGTCGCGGGCACGGGCCGCCCGTGCTCGCGCTTGTCCGTGCGATGGTCGCCCGCGGGCGCCTGTGGCGCGCGGGCGGCGCGGGGTGCGTCGGGCACGGCGTCGGCGCGCAGCGCAGGGGGCTTCGGAGCCTGCATGCCCGCGACCGTGCCGTGCAGCCCGCCGCGCGAGCACCCGGGAACGTCGTCGCACGCAGGCGCGTGCGCCGTGACGGCCGGCGGGTTCGCAGGCGTGGAAGCGGTGGGTGCGTGGGTGCGCGCGCCCTCGTCCACCGACATGCCGCCGCCGGCGATGGCCAGCGAGGCGCACGCGAGGAACGCGAGCGTCGTGCCGATCGTGCGGATGGCGTCGGGAAGCTTCATCGCGGGGCTGGCTCCTCGGGACCGGCAACGACAAGCGACGCAAACACGGCGCGGACGATACGATCTGTCCGTGACGCCCGGGAGCAGAAGACCGGGCGGCGCAGCCGTCCCCCACAGGATGCGGCGATTTCGGCCGCAGTTATCAGGATCGCGTCAAATCCACGGTGCCGGCAGGCGCTTCAGGCGCCGTTCCGGCGCGGGAAGCTCGCGCTCACGCCTCTTCCGGGTCGTACGGCGTGCCGTCGGCGCGCGGCGCCACCGCCCGGCCGATGAAGCCGGCCAGCGCGAGCATGGTGACCATGTACGGCAGCGCCTGCAGCAACTCGCTCGGGAACGCGGATCCCTGCAGCGTGATCTGCAGCGCCTCGGCCGCGCCGAAGAGCAGGCAGGCCGCGGCGGCGCCGACAGGGTTCCACTTGCCGACGATCATGGCGGCGAGCGCGATGTAGCCGCGGCCACCGGTCATGCCGTCGGTGAACGAGTGCTGCTCGCTCGCGAGCCAGGCGCCGCCCAGCGACGCCAGCGCGCCGCACAGCAGCACGCCCGCGAAGCGGTACGCCTTCACCGAGAGGCCCAGCGTTGCCGCGGCTTCGGGGCGCTCGCCGATCGCGCGCAGGCGCAGCCCGAACACGGTGCGGAAGAGCACCAGCTGCACGAGCACGACCAGCGCGACCGTGGCGACGAACAGCGGCGAGGCGAGCAGCGCGCCCACTGCCGGCAGCTTCGCGAGCGGGCCCAATGGCAGCTCGGGCAGGCCGACCACGCGCGGCGAGTTGGACGACGAGTGGAACACCTGCACGAGCACGAAGCGCGTCAGGCCCGCCGCCAGCAGGTTGATGCCGAGACCCGTGGTGATCTGGTCGGCGCGGAAGCGCACGGTGGCCTCGGCGTGCAGCCATGCGGTCAGCAGGCCGGCGAGCAGTGCGCAGCCGATGCCCGCCCAGGCGTTGCCGGTGAAGTAGGCGCCCAGCGTGTACGCCAGCGCGCCCATCAGCATGATGCCCTCGAGCGCCATGCAGATGACGCCGCCGCGCTCGGAGATCGACGAGCCCAGCGCCGAGAGCACGTAGGGCACGCTGATGCGCAGCGCGGCGGCCAGGAACAGCAGCAGCTGCACGAGCACGACCAGCGCGACCGTGGCGATGAACAGCGGCGAGGCGAGCAGCGCGCCCACGGCGGGCAGTTTCGCCAGCGCGCCCAGCGGCAGCTCGGGCAGGCCGACCACGCGCGGCGAGTTGGACGAGGAGTGGAACACCTGCACGAGCACGAAGCGCGTCAGGCCCGCCGCCAGCAGGTTGATGCCGAGCCCGGTGGTGATCTGGTCGGCGCGGAAGCGCACGGTGGCCTCGGCGTGCAGCCACGCGGTCAGCAGGCCGGCCAGCAGCGCGCAGCCGATGCCCGCCCAGGCGTTGCCGGTGAAGTAGGCGCCCAGCGTGTAGGCCAGCGCGCCCATCAGCATGATGCCCTCGAGCGCCATGCAGATGACGCCGCCGCGCTCGGAGATCGACGAGCCCAGCGCCGCGAGCACGTAGGGCACGCTGATGCGCAGCGCGGCGGCCAGGAAGAGCAGGGCGACGATCACGACATCCTCCGCGCGACGCGCTCGAGCAGCGGGCGGGCCGAGATGGCGAACAGGATGACCAGCGCCTCGAGCACCTCGACCAGCTCGCGCGGCACGCGCTGGTTCACCACCAGACCGCCGTACGAGAGCGCGCCGAAGAACAGCGCCGCCACCAGCACGCCGAGCGGGTTGTTGCGCCCGAGCAGCGCCACCGCGATGCCGATGAAGCCCGCGCCGCCGGTGAAGCCCAGCTCGAAGTAGTGCTTGTAGCCGAGCACGAAGTTGGTGCCGCCCAGGCCCGCGATCGCGCCCGAGAGCGCCATGGCCGTCACCTGGGCGCGCCCGATGCTCACGCCGCCATACTCCGCGGCGGGGGCGTTCAGGCCAACGGCGCGCAGTTCGTAGCCCAGCCGCGTGCGGAACAGCAGCAGGCCGACGCCGGCCGCCAGCAGCAGCCCGAGCACCAGCGAAGCGTTGACCGGCGCGCCGCGCAGCGCGGCGAACAGGCCGTCGAGCCGCGGCAGGATGGCGTTCGCGGCGACCTCGCGCGTGCGCACGGTGGCGGTCAGGAACACGCCGCGCCCGAGCCACGACACCAGCGAGGCCGCGATGAAGTTGAGCATGATCGTGTTGATCACCTCGTGCGCGCCGAAGCGGGCCTTGAGCACGCCGGGCAGGGCGCCCCACGCGCCGCCCGCGATGGCCGCGGCGATCACCGCGGCGGTCACGCCGAGCAGGCCGGGCAGTGGCACGTACGTGCCCACCATCGCTGCCGCGAAGCCGCCCAGGTACATCTGGCCATCAACGCC
>CAIXRL010000056.1 GCA_903921835.1 Candidatus Eiseniibacteriota bacterium
CCGCCGTGCAGCGGTCCCCACAACGCGCTGATGCCGGCCGAGACGCTGCCGTAGATGTTGGCGCGCGAACTGCCGACCATGCGCACGGTGCTCGTCGAGCAGTTCTGCTCGTGATCGGCGTGCAGGATGAGCAGCATGTCGACCGTGCGCGCGAGCACGGGATCCACCTCGTACTCCTCGCACGGGTTGCCGAACATCATGCGCAGGAAGTTGGAGGCGTAGTTGAGCTTGTTGCTCGGGTACATGAACGGCTGCCCGATCGAGTGCTTGTACACGCACGCCGCGATCGTCGGCATCTTGGCGATGAGCCGCACGACGGACTCGTTGGCGTTCTCGTCCGTCTCGGGCGCCTGGTAGAACGTCGTCAGAGCCGCGATGGACGCCGCGCACACCGGCATCGGGTGCGCGTTCGTCGGGAACGCCTCGAAGAGGCGGCGGAATTTCTCGTTGAGCAGGGTGTGGTGCGTCACCGCCGACGTGAATTCGTCCAGCTGCGGCTTCGTCGGCAGCTCGCCATAGATGAGCAACCACGCGACCTCGAGGAACGACGCCTTCTCGGCGAGCTGCTCGATCGGATAGCCGCGATAACGGAGGATGCCCTTGTCGCCGTCGATGAACGTGACGGCACTGCGGCACGCGCCCGTGTTGCCGTAGCCGGGGTCGAGCGTGATGACGCCCGTCTGGCCGCGCAACTTCTCGACGTTGATCGCGGTCTCGCCCTCGCTGCCGCGGATGATCGGCAGGACGATGGTCTTCCCTTCGAACGACAGCGTCGCTTCGTTCGGGGTCACGCTCGGGGTCGGGGTCGGCATGAAACATCCTCCTGGGAGCAAGCCGGCAACTCGCGGTCACGTGTTCTGACGGCCCCTCGCTCGTGGACCACCAGGGTGCCTGGACTGGATCGGCGAAACCGCCGCACCGCCGGCACATCGGCGGGAGCAGCGAATCCCGGCAACAGGATAGCAAGGTTTCCGGCGCTCCGCCGCAACTCCCGAACCGGCTCCTGACATCCTGTCCGGCCGTGACACGAACTCCTGCGGGGAAGGAGCGGGGGGATGCGTGTTCAGCTACGGAAGCGCCGGAAGCGGCGAAGCAGCGAACCGGCGGCGTCCTCGAGCAGGACGACCTCCTCCACCCGGGCCGCCTTGAGCGCGCCGTAGCCGAGCACGGCGGCCGCCAGCGCGCCCGCCGTAACGGTCCCCAGGACGCGCAGGTGCCCGCGGTGCCACCCGCCCGGCACGGCGTGCAGCCCCAGCCACAGCACGACGCCCACGCCGGCCGAGGCGGCCAGCACGCGCGCCAGCGTGGCGGCGATCCGGCCCGCCTCGAAACCCCCGATGCGGCCGCGCAGGTAGAGCGTCAGCTGGATGAGGTTGGCGGCGGCCGCGACGGAGGCCGCGAGCGCCAGCCCGCGGTGCGCCAGGCCGAGACCGCGGAGCGGTCCCACCATGGCGAGGTTGAGCACGACGTTGAGCGCGACCGAGGCCAGGCTCGCCTGCATCGGCGTGCGCGTGTCACCGAGCGCGTAGAACGTGCGCGTGAAGATGCCGATCGAAGCGAAGAACGGCAGGCCGACGCAGTACATGACGAGCGCGCCGGCGGTCTGCTGGGTGGCCAGCGGGGTGAACCGCCCGTGCTCGAACAACAGCGAGATGACGGGTTCGCTCATCACCGCGAGGAACACGGCCGCCGGCACCGTCAGCAGCAGCACGAGCCGCACGGCCGCCGAGAGCGTCGAGCGCATGGCGCCCATGTCCCGATCCACCGCCGCGCGCGAGAGCGCGGGCATGGCGACCGTGGCGAGCGCGATGCCGAAGATGCCGATGGGCAGCTGCATCAGGCGGAACGCGCAGTACAGCCAGGTCACGCTGCCCTGCTCGAGCCGGCTCGCGATGTTGTTCGAAACGAGGATGTTCACGTTGGTCGCCGCGAGACCGATGGTCGCCGGCACCATCAACCAGGCGACGCGCCGCACGCCGGGGTGCCACGTCGGCCACTCGAAGCGGAACCGGAAGCCCTGGCGGTGAAGCGACGGCAGCTGCACGGCGAACTGCAGCAGCGCACCCAGCACGACCCCGATGGCCATGGCCACGATCGGCGGCTGCCCGAAGTGGCGGCAGACCGGGATGAGCGCCAGTCCGAAGACGATCATGCCGACGTTGAGCAGCGCCGGCGCCAGCGCGGGGACGCCAAACACGCCGCGCGCGTTGAGCATGCCCATCGCCGCAGCGGCCAGCGCCACGAACGGCAGGAACGGCAGCATGATCCGGAACAGCGTGCCGGTCAGCTCGAGCTTGCCGGGGTAGCGCGCGAAGCCGGCGGCCAGCGCGGACATGAACTGCGGCGTGAAGAGCCAGCCCACCGCGCACAGCACCAGCAGCACGGCGAGCAGTGTCATCATCAGCTGGCGGCCCAGCGCCCAGGCCTCCCCGGCACTGCGTTTCTGGTCGTACTCGGTGAACGTGGGGATGAACGACGCCGACATCGCGCCCTCGGCGAACAGGTCGCGCAGCAGGTTGGGAATGCGGAACGCGGTGTTGAATGCATCGCTCGCGAAGCCCGCGCCAAAGAGCGCCGCCATCACCTGGTCGCGCAGCAGCCCGAGCACGCGCGAGAGCAGCGTCGCGGCGCCGACGGTGCCGGCGTGCCTGGCGACCTGGCGGGCGGCCTGGTCGGGAGCGGTGCGGGCGTTGCTCACCGTTCCACCCCCGTGCTAGCGTGCCGCGCCATGATCATATTCCAGCCGTTGCTCGCCGAAGTCATCACGCCCGTGCAGGCACTCGTGCTGGGCGCCGTGCAGGGCCTGACCGAACTCCTCCCCGTCTCGAGCAGCGCCCACCTGTACGTCGTGCCGACGCTCCTCGGCTGGAAGTACGAGGGCGTCGCGTTCGACGTCGCGCTGCACGGCGGCACCCTCGCGGCCCTCGTGATCGCGTTCTGGAACGACTGGCTGGCGCTGCTGCGCGAGGCGTTCTCCGCCGACGGCGCGGTGGCTCGCGAGGCGCGCATGATGTGGGTCAAGCTGGTCGCCGCGACCATCCCGGGCGCCATCGCCGGCAAGCTGCTCGACAAGCTCGCGGACACCACGCTGCGCCAGCTGCCACTGCAGGCGGCGATGCTGGCGATCTTCGGATTGATTCTCTGGCTCGTCGATCGCAGCCGGCCGGGCCGCGACGAGCGCTCGCCGGGCTGGGGCACTGCGATCGCGATGGGACTCGCGCAGTGCGTGGCGCTGGTTCCGGGCGTCTCGCGCTCGGGCATCACCATGACGGCCGGACGCGCGACCGGCCTCTCGCGCGTCTCGGCGGCGCGGTTCTCGTTCCTGCTCGCCACGCCCATCACCGCCGGTGCGCTCGTGCTCAAGCTCAAGGACATGCCGCACGACGTGCCCATGGCGACGCTCGGCATCGGCGTCGCGAGCGCGGCCGTCTTCGGCATCCTGGCCATCCGCGTCCTGCTGCGCATGCTGCGCACGATGGGCTTCGGCGTGTTTTTCGCGTACCGCGCGGCACTCGCGGCGGGCATCGTCGTCTGGCTCGCGCGGCACTGATCGCCGCGCACCCTCACGGACGCGACTTCCGCGACACCTTCTCGCGGAAGTAACGGTTCACGCGGTCGCGCAGGTGAACGCGCGCGCGGTGCAGGCGCGACTTCACCGCAGCGACCGTGAGCCCGAGCTCCCTCGCCACGTGCTCGTTCGACTGCTCCATGATGTCGCGCAGCACGAAGACCTCGCGCTCGTTCGTGGGCAGCTTTTCGACCTCGCGCGAAAGGATCTCGCGGGTCTCGGCGTCGAGCAGTTCGTCGAGCGGCTGGCTCGACCAGTCCGCAATCGCCATGGGCTCGGAGTCCTCGCCGCCCTGGGACTGTTCGTACGAGACGTGGCCCGCGCGGCGGCGGCGGTACTTCATCAGCGCCGCGTTGGTGGCGATGCGGTAGAGCCAGGTGGAGAAGGTGGACTCGGCCTTGAAGTTCTTCAGGCCCCGGAACGACGACAGGAACGCGTCCTGCACCGCCTCGGCCGCGTCCTCCTCGTGCCGGAGGATCTTGAAGCACAGGCGGAACGCCTTGTCCTGGTACCGGCGCACGAGCTCGTCGAACGCGCGCGTCTCCCCCGCCTGCGCGAGTTTCACGAGTTCCGCGTCCGGAAGTTCGGAGATCACCTGGGTCATCAGCGTCCACCGTCAGTCGTGGCCAGGCTTGCCGCGGCGGCCGCCACGGACCCGGAACCGGGAGATACATACACGATTTCGCCTCCGAGCACCGTAAAGGCGGGACGGACCTCGTGCAGGTCGACCGGCGGGACGGCGTGCAGGTCGCGGTCCCAGATCACCAGATCGGCCTCGGCGCCCGGCTCGAGCGTGCCCAGCTGGCCCGTGAGTCCCGCCAGGGCGGCCGCCCCGGCGGTGTACGCGTGGAGCGCCAGATCGAGACCGATGCGCTGCTCCGGCACGAAGCCACCCGGCGGCGTGCCGTCGGGCCGCGTTCGCGTCACGGCGGAATGCAACCCGAGCCAGGGCAGCGGCGGCTCGACCGGCGCGTCGGAGCCGAACGCCAGCGCGACGCCGCTCGCGACCAGGCTCCGCCACGGGTAGGCGAGCGCGCAGCGGGCGCCCCACGCGGCGGCGGCCGCGAACGCGTCCGAGGTCGCGTGCTGCGGCTGCATGCTGGCCGCGACGCCCAGCGCGGCGAAGCGCGGCAGGTCGTCCGGGTGGAGCAGCTGGACGTGCTCGATGCGTGGCGGCAGCGGCGGTGCGGGCGCGGCGGTGCGAGCCGCTTCGAATGCGTCGAGTGCGTGGCGCACCGCGCGATCGCCGATGGCGTGGATGGCGCAGGCGAAGCCCGCCACCGCGGCACGGCACACGATCGCGATCAACTGCTCGCGCGGGATGGTCACCATGCCCAGCCCGTACCCGTCGTCGTACGGCTCGAGCAGCGCCGCGGTGCGCGAACCCAGGGCGCCGTCGGCGAACAGCTTGAGCGCGCCGATGCGGAACCACGCGTCCCCCACGCCGCTCGCCAGGCCAGCGGCGGCGAGCTGCGCGAACTGCTCCTCCCCCACGTGCTGGAGCACGCGCAGACGCCGGCGGCCGGCCAGCGCGCGCATGCGCGCCATGTCGATGGCGTTGCGCTGACAGTCGTGCACGGCGGTGATCCCCGCCGCGTGCAGCGCCGCGGCGCCGTCGTCGAGCAACGCGGGCGTGATCGCCGGTCCCGCCTGCGCCTCGAGCGCTGCGAAGGCGCGCACCGCGTTCTCGCGCACGATGCCGGTCGGCTCGCCCGCGCCGTCGCGTTCGAAACGGCCACCCGGCGGATCGGGCGTCTCGCGCGTCACGCCGGCCGCGCGCAGCGCCGCCGAGTTGGCCCACAGCGAGTGGAAGTCGTGGCTGTGCAGGATCACGGGACGCCCGCCCGCGAGCGCGTCGAGCGCCGCGCGGTCGGGGCGCACTTCCCAGCCCATCTCGTCCCAGCCGCGACCGAGCAGCGGAGCGTCGCCCGCCATGCCCGCGAGCGCGGTGCTCACGCGCGCCAGGGCCCCGGCGCGTGTGGCGGCGCCGAGCAGGTCCGGCTGGCGGCGGCCCTGCGCCCACGGCACGAAGTGCAGGTGCGCGTCGCACAGGCCCGGCGTGATCGTCGCCCCGCGCGCGGCGAGCCGGGGCGCGTTCGGCACCGCCGCGATCAGGTCACGCGAACGCCCGACCGCGGAGATGCGGCTGCCGCGCACGAACACCGCGTCGGCGCCGGCCCAGCGGGCCGCGGGCCACAGCCGCCCCCCGGTGATCAGCAGCGGGCGATCGGAAGGCACGGGCGCGGTCACGCGCGGCCATCCACCACGCGATTCGCCAGCACGCCCACGCCCTCGATCTCCACCTCGACGAGATCACCCGGGACGATCGGCGCGATGCCCGCAGGCGTGCCGGTGGCGATCACGTCCCCCGGTTCCAACGTCATGATGCGCGAAATGTGGTGCACGAGGAACGCGGGGCCGAAGTGCATGGCCGAGGTACGCGCGCGCTGGCGCATCTCACCGTTCACACGCAGCTCGAGCGCCAGGTCGAGGGGTGAGAGCCCGAGTGCGATGACGGGGCCGAAGGGTGCGAACGTGTCGAACCCCTTCGCTCTCGCCCACTGCCCGTCGCTCTTCTGGTAGTTGCGCGCCGAGACGTCGTTGAAGCAGGTGACGCCCGCGACGTGCGCGAGCGCGTCGGCCTCGCTCACGTGCGTCGCCTGCCGCCCTATCACCAGCGCCAGCTCGCCCTCTGGGTCCATGCGCGTGACGCCCGCGGGATAGCGGATCGCGCCGCCGTGTCCAAGCGCCGCGCTCGGTGGCTTGAGGAAGAGCAGCGGCTCGGGCGGCACCTCGCGATGGTCCGGCGTCACCGTGAGACTCTCCATCGCGTGCTCGACGTAGTTCAGGCCCACGCACACGATCTTGCTCGGCTCGCAGGGCGGCAACCACTCGACTGCCGCCACATCGTCCTCGGCGCCGGTCGGGACCCCACCGGCCCACGGCGCCGCGCTCAGGCGGCGCAGGCGCCCGCCCGCGAGAAGGCCGTGGTGCAGTGAGCCATCGGCTCGGTAGCGCGCGAGCAGCGGGGCGGCGGGAGAGGTCGTCAAGGTGCCGGCAGGATAGCCCGAAACGCTCCTACAAAAAAATGGAGGCCCCCGTCTTCGCGTGTCGCGAACATCGGGGGCACCCTTGGAACGATGGCACGTCCGCTTCGCTTCCGGGGGGTGTCGAAGAACGCAAGATGCACGACGAAGACAGGACGCCTCACAACCGGGTAATCATAGCCGAGAATGGCCTTCCCCGGTCAAGCGGGAATCGGGCGGGAATCGGTCGCGGGAGTCAGCGGGGCGGGAGTTCGGGAATGCCCGCGGCGCCCACGGGCAGCGCCGACGGCTCGCTCTTCCGCACGGGGGTTTGACGCTCCCGACGGGTCCTTGCTAGCTTGCATCGCATCATGACAAAAACTCGCAGGAGCACCCGCACTGCCGCCGACGCCCTCATCGCTCGGCTCGACAATCGGACGGCCCGGCTGGGCGTCATCGGCCTGGGCTACGTCGGCCTCCCGCTCGCCGTCGAACTGGCCCAGGCCGGGTTCGAGGTCTTCGGTGTCGACATCGACGAGAGCCGCGTCCGCCAGCTGAACCAGGGCAAGTCCTTCATCCAGGACGTCCCCGCCGCCGACGTGCGCGCCCTCGTGCGCGAGGGCCGGCTGCACGCGTCCACCGAGTTCTCCGTCCTCAAGAAGTGCGACACGGTCAACATCTGCGTGCCCACGCCGCTGAGCAAGCAGCGCGATCCGGACGTCTCGTACATCGTCGCGGCCGCGCAGCAGGTCGTGGACCACCTGCACAAGGGCATGCTCGTCATCCTCGAGAGCACGACCTACCCCGGCACGACCGAAGAACTGCTGCTGCCCATGATGTCCGCGGGCGGGCTCGAGGTCGGCAAGGACTTCTTCCTTGCCTTCTCGCCCGAGCGCGTCGATCCGGGCAACCCCGACTTCCAGACGCGCAACATCCCCAAGGTGGTCGGCGGCGTCACGCCGGCCTGCACGAGGGTCGCGGTCAAGCTCTACGAACAGCGGCTCGACAAGGTCATTCCCGTGTCCTCGACGCAGGTGGCCGAAATGGTCAAGCTGCTCGAGAACACGTTCCGCAGCGTCAACATCGGCCTCGTGAACGAGCTCGCGCTCATGTGCGCGCGGCTCAAGATCGACGTCTGGGAGGTCATCTCGGCCGCGGCCACCAAGCCGTTCGGCTTCATGCCCTTCTACCCCGGCCCGGGGCTCGGCGGTCACTGCATCCCCATCGATCCCTTCTACCTGTCGTGGAAGGCGCGAGCGAGCGGCTTCGAGGCGCGCTTCATCGAGCTGGCCGGCCACGTCAACGGTCACATGCCGGACCACGTCATCGAGCTGGTGGCCGAGGCGCTCAACCGGCGCGGCAAGGCGATCCGTGGTTCGAAGGTGCTGGTGCTGGGCGTGGCGTACAAGGCCGACATCGACGACGTGCGTGAGAGCCCGTCGCTCGACATCATGGAGAAGCTGCGAGAGCGCGGTGCAAAGATCGAGTTCTGCGATCCGTTCGTGCCGGCGATCAAGTTCGCGGGCGGCACCATGAAGAGCGTGCCGTTTTCCGCGGCGAGCCTGAAGCGCTTCGACTGCGCCGTCATCGCCACTGCGCACAAGTCGTTCCACTACCCCAGCGTGCTGGCGTGGTCGAAGGCGATCGTGGACACGCGCAACGCGCTCAAGGGCAGGAAGTCGAAGAAGATCGTGCGGCTGTAGCCGCCCTGATCGTCACACACACCGGCGGCCCGTCGCGTTCGCGCGGCGGGCCACTTCGCTGTTCCGCCGCCGGCCGCGCCTGCCCCCCACGCGAAGGCGGCGGAGGCCTGCGCCCCCGCCGCCCTGTCCGCTACGTTCGCGACGCGTCAGTTGACGACTTCGTAGTCCGCGTCCACCGCGCCGTCGCCGCCATCCTTCTTGCGCGGCTCGCCCTCCGCGCCGGGAGCCCCGCCACCCGCGGGCGCTCCCTGCGGCGGCGCCGCCTGCTGGTAGAGCGCGGCCGCGGCCCTGTGCCACGCTTCCTGGAGCGCTTCGCTCGCGGTCGTGATCGCGGACGTGTCCTCGCCCTTGAGGGCGTCCTTCACCGCCACGATCTTCGCCTCGATCTCCGTTTTGAGAGCGCCATCGATCTTGTCGTTGTGCTCCTTGAGGTTCTTCTCGACGTCGTAGACCTGCCCGTCCGCGCGGTTGCGCGCCTCGACAGCCTCCTTGCGGCGGCGATCCTCCTCGGCGTGCACCTCGGCGTCCGCCACCATGCTCTTGATCTCGTCCTCCTTGAGCCCGCTGGAAGCCTCGATCCGGATGCTCTGCTCCTTGTTGGTCGCGCGATCCTTGGCGGACACGTGCAGGATGCCGTTGGCGTCGATGTCGAACGTCACCTCGATCTGCGGAATGCCGCGCGGCGCCGGCGGCAGCCCATCCAGGTGGAAACGGCCGAGGCTCTTGTTGGCCGCGGCCATCGGACGCTCGCCCTGCATGACGTGCACCTCGACCGACGGCTGGCTGTCGGACGCCGTCGAGAACACCTCGCTCTTCTTGGTGGGGATCGTGGTATTGCGCGGGATCAGCGCGGTCATGACGCCGCCCAGCGTCTCGATGCCGAGCGACAGCGGCGTCACGTCGAGCAGCACGACGTCCCGCACCTCGCCCGAGAGCACGGCACCCTGGATGGCCGCGCCGATCGCGACGACCTCATCCGGGTTCACGCCGCGGTGCGGCTCCTTGCCGAAGATCTCCTTCACGAGCTCCTGCACCTTGGGCATGCGCGTCGAGCCACCCACCAGCACCACTTCGTCGATCTGCGACGGCGTGAGACCGGCGTCCTTGAGCGCCTGCAGGACGGGCCCGCGGCAGCGCTCGACGAGATCGGCGACGATCTGCTCGAGCTTCGCGCGCGTCAGCGTCAGGTTGAGGTGCTTGGGACCGTTGGCGTCGGCGGTGATGAAAGGCAGGTTGACGTCGGTCTGCACGGTGCCCGAGAGCTCGCACTTGGCCTTCTCGGCGGCCTCCTTGAGCCGCTGGAGCGCCATCGCGTCCTTGCGCAGGTCGATGCCTTCCTGCCTGCGGAACTCGTCGGCGAGCCAGTCGATGATCTTCTGGTCGAAGTCGTCGCCACCCAGGTGGGTGTCGCCGTTCGTCTAGCGCACCTCGAAGACGCCGTCGCCGATCTCGAGGATCGAGATGTCGAACGTGCCGCCGCCGAGATCGAACACCGCGACCTTCTCGTCCTTCTTCTTGTCGAGACCGTACGCAAGGGCCGCGGCCGTGGGCTCGTTCACGATGCGCTTGACGTCGAGTCCCGCCACGCGGCAGGCGTCCTTGGTCG
>CAIXRL010000057.1 GCA_903921835.1 Candidatus Eiseniibacteriota bacterium
GGCCGCGCCAGCGCGACGCGCGCCCGGTAGCGCCCGCCGCCGACGTCGGCGGGCAGCGCGTGCACGGGCGCCTCGGGCGAGACGTTGTTGATCAGCTCCACCGTCACGCGCGCGCCGGTGAGCGGCACGCCCGTCGAATCCGCCAGCTGCACCAGCAGCGTCGTGCCCGCGGGCGTCCACTCGCGCAGCGCCGCGTCCACCTGCCAGCCCAGCGCGACGCTGGCGCGCGCCTGCGCCATGGTGGAATCCCAGCGCACGCCCTTCATGTAGTAGTCGGGCTCCACGACGTAGGCACGCGGGTCACGCGCCACGACCATCATCGCGATGTTGGCCGCGACCGTCACGGTGAGGACGCCGACGATGCCGATGGGCCACCAGGCGCCGGGCTTCAATGCCGTGCCTCCGCTTCCGTCTCCGGGCCGCGCGCGCGCCCGTGCCCGGCGTCCTGCGGACCGATCAGCGGATGAACGTAATTGCGGCCGAAGCCGTGCCCGTCCTCCACCCGGAACATCACGTGCCGAGTCCCATCGTCGAACGCCGAGCGCGGCGACAGCACGAAGACCGTGGTCGTCAACGTGTGGCCGCCCGGCACCGGGAACGGGTCGAGCGGGTTCACGAGCTGCGCGTCCGGAACCCCGACCAGCGTGACGTGATACCCGCGCTCGTCGCGATTGCGGTTCGAGAACTTCAGGCGCACCTGGTTCACGACGCGCTCGCCGTCCATCTGGTACGGCGCGCCGATGCCGCGAAGCAGCGTGACCTCGGTCGCGGCGCGACTGGTGAGGAAGAAGACGAACAGCCCCAGGCTGATCGCGAGCGCGACCGGGTAGAGCAGCACGCGGGTGCGCAGCAGCCGGTGCGGAAGACCGGCCAGCTCGTCCGGGTTCGTGTAGCGGATCAGGCCGGGCTTCTGGCCGATCTTGACCATGATCTCGTCGCAGGCGTCGATGCACTGGGTGCAGTGGACGCACTCCATCTGCAGGCCGTCGCGGATGTCGATCCCGGTCGGGCACGTGCGCACGCACATGCCGCACGCGATGCAGTCGCCCGCGCCCGCGGGCCGGGGCCGCGTGCCCTTCATGCGCGGCTCACCGCGCCGCGGGTCGTACGCGACGATCAGCGTGCGCCGGTCGAACAGCACGCTCTGCAGCCGTCCATACGGGCACGCGACGAGGCACGTCTGCTCGCGGAACCACGTGAAGTCGATGAAGATCGCGAGCGTCGTCCCTGCCATGATCAGGAACGCCGCCGGATGGTTCCCCGGCGTGCCCCGCACCCAGTGCACGAGCTGGTGGATGCCCACGAAGTAGGCCAGGAACGTGTGGGCCAGGAACGACGAGAGCAGCAGGTAGATCGCGTACTTGAGCGGGCGGCGGCCGGCGAACGCGCCGTGCCTGTCCAGACGCGTGGAGCCGCGGAACCCGCCCTCGAGCAGCCGCTCGATGGGCCGGAAGAGGAACTCCATGTACACGGTCTGCGGGCAGCCCCACCCGCACCAGACGCGGCCGTACAGCGTCGTGAGCAGGAAGATGCCGATGCCCGTGCTCACGAACAGCAGCATGAACAGCAGCGTATCGGTGGGCAGGAACGTGGTCCCGAACAGCGAGAACTCCCGGGCCGGCAGGTCCAGCAGGATGAGCGGCCTGCCGTTCAGCTCGAGGTACGGGATCACGAAGAAGACGAACATCAGCACGTACGCCAGCACGCGGCGCCGGCGCCACCCGGCTCCCGGAGACGGACGTGGACGGATCCAGCGGCGGGATCCGTCCACGTTCAGGGTCGAGAGAACGCGCCCGGGCGCTTCCGCCGGTCGCGTTTCCACTGCCATGGCGATTCCTCCCCCGGTGCAGTCCGAGCGAATGCGGTCTACTTCACCTTCGTGGTATCCACCACGGCGATCGGTCCGTTCGCATCGTACGTCCATTTCACACCCTGCGGTTCCTTGGGCGTTGCCGGATGCGTGCCGTGCAGCGTGGTCACGTACGCCGCGACCTCGGCGCACTTCTCCGGCCCCAGGATCGGCCCCCACGTCAGCATGCCCTTGTCGGGAACACCGTTCGTGATGGTCGTCAGGATGTCCTTCGGCTGCGCGCCGTGGATCCAGGAGTCGTCGGTCAGGTTCGGACCCACCAGGCCGCCACCGTCCGCCAGGTGACACGACGAGCAGCGGGACGGATCCACGAAGATCGCCTTGCCGGCGGCGAGCTTCGCAGGGTCCTTCATGTAGGAGAGCATCAGGCTCACGTCGATCGAGCCCGCCGCCTTCGCCGCCTGCTCCTGGGGCGTGCCGTACTTCCGGGCGGCCGCAGTCATTTCCTTCTCGTAGTTGGCGACCCACCCCCTGCCCGTGCCCAGGCCGGGGATGAAGTTGAAGAAGTAGAGCACCCCCCAGAGGACGGTCGCCACGAAGATCAGTGTCCACCAGCCGGGAAGCGGATTGTCGTACTCCTGGATGTCGTCGTACTTGTGCTCGAGCAGGCGATCTTCGTCCTTCGACGGGCTCATGACCGGATGTCCTCCCCCCGCTGGCCTGCGGGATCGTCCTCCAACGGAAGACGGCTCGCCGCGTCCATTTCCCTCTTGTTCGAGGGACGGTACGTGGCGATCACGATGGCAACGAATGCGAGCAGGAACAGGATCATCGCCACCTCGGCGTAGCCGGCGAGTCCCGCGTGGCTCATCACGTCGGCGAGGCGCATCTCAGAAGCCTCCGAGCAGCGGCGAGCGCTGCGCCACGCTGCCGGCCTTCCGGATGTCGGTACCGAGGCGCTGCAGGTACGCCACCAGCGCGACGATCTCCTTGTCCTGCAGGCCCGCAGGTCCTCCGGTCGAGGCGAGGTCGTCCCCGATGGCCGTCGCCTGCGCCTTCGCGTCCGCGATCGCCCTGCCGTCCTGCACGAGGTCGCCGTACGGCACACCGAGCATGGCCATGCCGTCCACGTGCTTCTGGACCGCGGGCCAGTCGATCGTGCCCGTCAGCAGGCCGGGGTAATTCGGCATGATGGACCTGGGCGTGACCGAGCGCGGATCCTTGAGATGGTTCACGTGCCAGAGGTTGCTGTACTTCCCGCCCTCGCGGCCGAGATCCGGCCCGATGCGGCGCGAGCCCCACAGGAACGGATGGTCGTGGACGAACTCGCCGGGCTTGCCGTACTCGCCGTAGCGCTCGGTTTCGTACCGCATCGGGCGGATCATCTGCGAGTGGCAGTTGAAGCAGCCCTCGCGCTGGTAGATGTCGCGCCCCGCGAGTTCGAGCGGCGTGTACGGCTTCACCGAGGCGATCGTGGGAATGTTGGTGCGGATCAGGAACGTGGGGATGATCTCGAACAGCGAGGCGACGAGCACCGCAACCACGACCCAGACCGTGAACACGACCGGCA
>CAIXRL010000058.1 GCA_903921835.1 Candidatus Eiseniibacteriota bacterium
GCTGCTCTCGCAGCTCGACGGCGCCCTCGCGGGCGCGCCCGACGCCCTCTTCGAGCTGCTGGGCCGCTCGCCCTCCACGCTATCGTCCGCCGAACGCGCCGAATTGCAGGCCCGAGCGCGCATGACGCCGCGCTGGGCGCGCGAGCGCTGGCCGGCGTACCAGGCGATGTGCGAGAGACTGCACGCCCCCGCCGTCGCGAGCGACGCGGAGCTGCTGCGACTCTGCTGTTTCTTCCTGCTCGCATGGATCGATCCGCTGCTGCTCTCCGAGCCCGATGCGGTCGCGGGTGAACTGGCCGCGGTCGCGGGGCGCGCCGGAATCGCCGAGCGCGACGCGCTGCTCTCGCTGCATGCGCGGCTGCTCGCGCAGGTGAAGCCGGCCTACGCCGCGCTCGCGGCGCGTGGCCAGATCGAGATCACCTGCTCGCCAGCGTTCCATCCGATCCTGCCGCTGCTGGTGGACGTGCGCACGGCCCGCCGCCCGCGTCCCGACCTGCCATTGCCCTCCGAGCCGTTCGCGGCGCCGGAGGACGCGCGCTGGCAGATCGAGCAGGGACTCGCGCGCACCGAGGCGACCTTCGGCGCGCGGCCGGTGGGAATGTGGCCCTCCGAGGGCAGCGTGAGCCCTGAAGCAGCCGAACTGCTCGCCGGCGCGGGCGTGCGCTGGATCGCCACCGATGAGCTGGTGCTGTGGCGTTCGCTCGGCGCGACGCGGCGCGAGGAGCTCTACCGGCCGTGGACGCTGGCGACGGCAGCGGGGGAGATCGCGCTGTTCTTCCGCGACCACGAACTGTCCGACCGCATCGGGTTCGTCTACAGCACGTGGAGCGCGGCCGACGCGGTCGCCGACTTCATGCGCCACCTGCGCCGCATCGCTGAGGCGCACCGCGCCGCGAGGCTGCCGGGGCGCGCAGTCGTCTCGGTGATCCTCGACGGCGAGAACTGCTGGGAGCACTACGCCGAAGACGGCTCGCCCTTCCTCGAGGCGCTCTACACGGCGCTCGAGTCGGCACCGGACATCCAGACGCGCACGCCGTCCGAGGTGCTCGCCAGACACCCGGGACCCGGCCGGCTCACGAATCTCCATTCGGGCTCCTGGATCGACGGCGACTTCCATATCTGGGCCGGCCATCCCGAGAAGAACCGCGCCTGGGACCTGCTCGCGCGCACGCGCGCAGCGCTGGTCGGCAGCGGTGCGACACGCGAATCCCATCCGGGCGCGTGGGACGCGCTCTCGGCCGCCGAAGGGTCGGACTGGTTCTGGTGGTTCGGCGAGGATCATTACACGGCGGACAAGGCCCTGTTCGACAGCCTGTTCCGTGCGCACCTGCAGGCGGTGCACGAACGTGCGGGCTTGCCTTCACCTGCGTGGATCTCGTTCCCGGTCACCATGCAGTCGAAGGGCGGCGACGAGCATCGTGCGCCCACGTCGCTGATCCACCCGATCATCGACGGGCGACTCAGCCGCTACTACGAGTGGCACGGCGCCGGCACGTGGCGCCTGGGCACGGGCGGCAGCACGATGCATCGCGTCACCGCGCCCGTGGCCAGCGCGCTGCACTATGGTTTCGACGACCGCTCGCTCTACCTGCGGCTGGACTTCGCCGGCGAGGCCCTGCCCGGCGAGGACACTGCGCTCGTCGTCGAGGTCGTCTCGCCCACGCCGCTGCGTCTGCGACTGGACGGCATCGCGCCAGGCCTCAAACCGCTCCTGCGGGAGGACACCGGGCAGGAAGCGGGAAGAGCGGGCATCGACGACGTGCTCGAGGTCACGATCCCGTTCGCCACGCTCGGGGTCGTGCCCAACCAGACGCTCGAGCTGCTGCTGCACCTTGAGCGCGGCGCGGAGCGGCTCGAAAGCCTGCCGCCGGGGCAGCTGTTGCGCGTCACCATTCCCGGGCCCAACTGGGACGCCGCGAACTGGAGCGCCTGACCGCGGCGCCGACGCAGTCTGGCGTAGAAGTCAGCCCTAGACCGCATTATTCATGAGCCCGCGGCCTACGAGCGCGATCTGCGCGTCATCCGCTGCGAAGCTCGACCGGCCGCTGTCCTCATCGTGTTGGTAACACGGTTCCGGCGCGGCCGGGATCTTCTTGCGGCTGACGCACCTCTCGCACTCTCGGCTCGCGGTTCATGAGTAATGCGGGCTAGTGAACCCAGATCGTCTTCAGGTTCACGAACTCACGGATGCCCGCGGCTCCCAGTTCGCGCCCGTGCCCCGAGCGCTTGATGCCGCCGAAGGGCAATCGCGGATCCGACTTCACGACGCCATTGACGAAGACCGCGCCGGCCTCGATCTCGCGCGCCAGCGCTTCGCCGCGCGCGCGGTCACGCGTCCAGACGCTCGCGCCGAGTCCGAAGCGCGAGTGGTTCGCGAGCGCGATCGCGTGCCGCTCGTCGCGCGCGCGAATGACCGGCGCGAGCGGGCCGAACGTCTCCTCGTCGAAGGCAGCCATGCCGGGTTCCACGTCCGCGAGCACCGTGGGCGGGTAGAACGCACCGGGTCCCGCGGGCCGCATGCCGCCGGTGAGCAGCCGCGCGCCGCCGGCAAGCGAACGCTCGACCTGACCGTGCAACTCCGCAACCAGCTCGGGTCGTGCGAGCGGGCCCACCTGCGTGATCGGATCGAGCGGGTCGCCGACCACCAGCGCCCTCATGCACGCGGCGAGACGCTGCGCGAAATCCTCCGCGGCGTCCCCGATGACGATGAAGCGCTTGGCGGCTATGCAGCTCTGGCCGTTGTTCTGCACGCGCGCCAGCGCCGCCTGGGCGGCCACGGCGTCGAGGTCGGCGTCGGCCAGCACCACGAACGGGTCCGAGCCGCCCAGTTCGAGCACGACCTTCTTGAGCGACCTGCCCGCGCACTCCGCCACGGCGATGCCCGCGGCCTCGCCGCCGGTCAACGTGACGCACGCCACCGCCGGGTGCTCGATGAGCGGGCCGACGGCGATCGAGGGCACGAGCAGGCTCGTGAACACACCCGGCGGGGCGCCGGCGTCGCGCCACAACTCCTCGATCGCGCACGCGACGCCCGGCACGTTGGCGGCGTGCTTGAGCGCCACGACGTTACCTGCCATCAACGCAGGCGCGGCCGCGCGGAAGACCTGCCAGAAGGGGAAGTTCCACGGCATCACCGCCAGCAGCACCCCGAGCGGCTCGCAGTGCGTGAAGCTACGGGCGGCGCCGGTGGCGATCGTCTCGTCGGCGAGGAGCCGCTCGCCGTGCTCGGCGTACCACTCGCACACCCACGCGCATTTCTCGACCTCCGCCAGGGCCTGCGAAACTGGCTTGCCCATCTCGAGCACGGCGAGGCGCGCGAGTTCGTCGCGCCCTGCGTGCAGCAGGTGCGCGGCAGCGGCCAGCACCGCGGAGCGCCCCGCTGGAGGCGTCCGCCGCCACGCGCACCACGCTGCGCCGGCCGCTGCGAGTCGCGCGGCGGCGGCGGCAGGGGAGTGCTCGGCGAACTCGGCGAAGACGACCCCGGTGGCGGGATTGATGGATCTCATGAGCCCAACATGCCGCATGGCGCCACGAGGCGCCGGCGCGGGCGCGAGGTCGGGGCGCGCGAGGGGAGCCTTCATCCGGGCTGAATCGCCCGTACATCCGTCCCGGCGCCGGGGCCTGGGTGTCGCGCCGCCTTTCGCC
>CAIXRL010000059.1 GCA_903921835.1 Candidatus Eiseniibacteriota bacterium
GGCGCACCGTCGAAGTGCAGCGAGATCACCAGGTCGGCGCGCGCCCGGTTCGCCAGTTCGGCGCGCTCGGGCTGTGCCATGGCGCGATCGCTGTCGCGCGTGAGCACGACGCGCGCACCGGTGCGCCGCTCCAGCTCGGGCACGAGAGCGCGCGCGAGCTGGAGCGTGAGCTCCTTCTCCACCGCGCCGGAGGCGGTCACGCCCGCGTCGTCGCCGCCATGCCCCGGGTCCACCACGATGACGCGCAGCGCGCGCGCCCCCGCGGGAGCTTCGGACGCGAACGGCGCGAAGCCGCTGCCCTCGCGTGCAAACTCCAGCACCACCGCGCCGGCCGACGACGCGCGACGGTAGCCCGTGGTGCCGCGCACCAGGGCCAGCTCCCACGTCACGCCGTCGTCCGCGGGCAGGCGCTGGCGCGAACTCACCAGCGAGCCCGCCGGCAGCGTGTCGAGCGCGGCGCTGGCGGCCGCGCCGGGCAGCCAGATGCGGAAGTGCTCGCGCGCGCTGCCCGTGATCCGCGCCTCCTCGGGCCGCGCGCTCGTCAGCGTCACGCGCGTGATCTCGCCCACGACCGCGACCCCCGGCGCTCCGACCCAGCCCTCGGCGGGAGTCGCACGCACGCGCGACCCGCCCGGGTCCACCACCAGGCGCACCGCGCTCGAGTCGCGCGGGAGCAGCGGCAGCAGCGAGAGCGGGATCTGGAGTTCGCCGCCCAGCGAGCGCACCGGCGCGTCCAGGCGCACCGTGCGGTCGTCCACCAGCACGAGCGGCGCGTCCGCGGTCAGGGTCAGGCGATGACCCTGCGCGCGCACGACCAGCTTGCGCGTGTCGGGGCGCCAGTAGAGCGAACCGCCGAGCAGCCGCGCCAGGTCGCCCGCGCCCATGCACGGCACGCCGTTCACGCGCACGACCAGCGCGGGGCCGCCCGGCCCGGCGTCCGCGCGAGCCGCGCGCGGCGCGCACAGCGCCGTCCAGAGCGCCAGGGATGCGACCGCCGCCACGGCCCCGGTGCGGGGCAGGCTCACTCGCCGCGCTCCCCGGTGCGTTTGGCGCGGCTGACCTCGCGCTTCGCGTCGCGATCCGCGATCGCGGCGCGCTTGTCGTGCGTCTTCCTGCCCTTGCAGATGCCGAGCAGGAGCTTGGCGCGGCCGCGGGAGAAGTAGAGCTTGAGCGGCACCAGCGTGTTGCCCTTCTGCGCCACCGAGCGGTGCAGCTTCCCGATCTCGAGGCGGTGCAGGAGGAGCTTGCGCGGCCGCACCGGGTCCAGGTTCCAGCGGTTGCCCTGCTCGTACGGCGGAATGTGCATCTGCCGCACCCAGATCTCGCCGTTGTCGATGGTCGCGAAGGCCTCCTGCAGGCTGGCCTTGCCGTTGCGCAGGCTCTTCACCTCGGTGCCGGCAAGCACGATGCCCGCCTCGATGGTGTCGAGGACGGTGTAGTCGTAGCGGGCGCGCCGGTTCTGCGCGACCAGCTTGTCCTGGGATTCCTCTGTGGCCGTCATGAGGCGGGCATCTCCGCGAGGTTCGGGACGCCTGCGGCGATCGCGCCAGCTGCGGCGCGTCGAGGGCCGCCGGGCGCAAAACGCGGGCGGCGAGGGTCTGATGGTGCGGAAGGGGGGATTTGAACCCCCACACCCTTGCGGGCGCTAGAACCTGAATCTAGTGCGTCTGCCAGTTCCGCCACTTCCGCACACAA
>CAIXRL010000060.1 GCA_903921835.1 Candidatus Eiseniibacteriota bacterium
GGATGCCCTTGCGCATCACGGCGATACGGTCGCCCAGCGTCATGGCCTCGACCTGGTCGTGCGTGACGTAGATCATGGTCGCGCCGACGCGCTGGTGGAGACGCTTGATCTCGGCGCGCATCTGCACGCGCAGTTTGGCGTCGAGGTTCGAGAGCGGCTCGTCGAACAGGAAGACCTGCGGCTTGCGCACCATGGCGCGCCCGAGCGCGACGCGCTGGCGCTCGCCGCCCGAGAGCTCGCGCGGCCGGCGCTCGAGGTAGCCCGTCAGGCCGAGCACCTCGGCCGTCTCGTTCACCTTCTGCTTCACCTCGGCCTCGCCGATCTTGCGGCGGCGCAGGCCGAACGCCATGTTGTCGAACACGGACATGTGCGGGTAGAGCGCGTAGTTCTGGAACACCATCGCGACATCGCGATCCTTCGGGGCGACGTCGTTCACGATGCGGGTGCCGATCTTGACCTGCCCCTCGGAGATGTCCTCGAGTCCGGCGACCATGCGCAGCACCGTGGACTTGCCGCAGCCCGATGGCCCGACCAGCACGAGGAACTCCCCGTCACGAATCTGCAGGTTCACGTTGTCGACGGCCTTCTGGCCGCGACCGTAGAGTTTGCCGAGTTGGACGAGTTCGACGGTGGGCATGGGTGACTTCCCGGGTGAAGATGTGGGGGGCGAAGCGGCTGGCATCCGGACGTTAGCCCAGCCGCAACCGCCGAATCAACCGGAAGCCGCGCTGCGCAGCCGTTTCGGGCGAAACGCGGGGCGTTTCGGGGCGGAGCCTCGCGACCGCGCGCCCGGTTTCAGCGTTTCGCGCCGGCGCCCAGCAGGAACTGCAGAATCCGTCCCGTGCGGGCCGCCCAGGCGGCCTCGTTGTGCCGGCCACCCGCGATCTCCTCGTAGCGGAGGTCCTCGCCATCCTTCCATCCGCGCGCGAGCAGTGCCTCGTGCAGCGCACGGGCGCCGTCCAGCCACGGCCGCGCCCCCGTCTCCTTCGCGGAACCCTCGTCGGTGCCGATGTCGAGCCAGACGCGTCCGGAGTGCCCCGGGCCCGCCTGTGCGCGCGCCACGATCTCGTTGCCCGACCACCACACCGCGGGCGAGACGCAGCCCGCAAGCCCCACGACCTCCGGGTGCTGGAGCAGCAGGTCGAGCGCCGCGAGACCGCCCAGCGAACTGCCCACGACGCCCGTGTGGACGGCCTCCGGCTGCGTGCGATACGTGCGATCCACGAACGGCTTCAGTTCCTCGATCAGGAAGCGCTGGTGCTGCGCGCTCCTGCCACCGCCGTGCGCCGAATCGGCGGACCACGTGTACTCGTCCACGCGCGCGGCCGTGTTGGCGACCGCGACGAGGATGCACGGCGGCAGCGTCCCGTCGCGCACGAGCTGGTCCGCGGTCTCGTCGGCGCCCCACTCCTGACCTGGAATGAAGCTGGTCGCGCCGTCGAACACGTTCTGGCCGTCGAGGAAGTAGACGACAGGATAGCGGCGACCGGGCTGCGCATCGTAGCCCGGCGGCAGCCAGACCAGCACGTCGCGGGGCGCCACGAATGCCGACGGAAACGCGGGGTGTCTGCGCACATCCCCCGTCAGCGTCGAGGCACGTGCGGCGCCCGGCTTCTCGAACTGGTCGCGCCACGCGGCCACGTCGACGCGCACCGTGTCGTCGCCCGCGACCGTCCAGCGCCGGTTGGCGATCTCCCCGCCCGTCGCGTCCTTCTCGACACGATTCCAGTCGCCGCGCGTGACCTTGAACTCGAAGGACGCGCCGACCGGCAGGACGAGCGCTCCCGTCCACGTGCCGTTCCCGCCGTGAACCAGCGTCAGCCCCGAGCCGCTCCACGAGCCCAGCTCCGCGCGGTCGCCGGAGACACAAAGCGTCTCGCCCGCGAGGGTCGTCGCCGGCGCGTGCACCGCGAACGTGATCCGGCCGCCCCCGGCGCGCGCCGCCGGCGCACCGGCGAGCACCGCCACGGCCATCGCC
>CAIXRL010000061.1 GCA_903921835.1 Candidatus Eiseniibacteriota bacterium
CGCACGTGCCACACGCTGAGGTGCCGCTTCAGGCTGAAGTCCTTGAGCCAGGTCACGCCCCCCAGCAGCACGACGAGCGCGGCCAGCACCGTCAGGCCCACCTGGATCTCGGTTCTGCGGTTCACTGCGGTCTCCCTGCCGTCACAGCGGCTTGATGGGGCCCTCGCTGGACCCCTCGATGAACTGGCGCACCAGCGGATTGGTCGTCTGGCGCGTTTCGTCCGGCGTGCCCGTGAAGACGATCTTGCCATCGTTCAGCATCGCCAGCACGTCTCCCACGTGGTAGGCACTGCTCATGTCGTGCGTCACCACGATACTCGTGACGCCGATGCGCTGCTGCAACGAGCGGATGAGCCGGTTGATGACGTCCGCCATGATCGGGTCGAGGCCCGTCGTGGGCTCGTCGTACAGGATGTACGCCGGGTCCATGGCGATCGCGCGCGCGAGCCCCACGCGCTTGCGCATGCCGCCCGAGAGCGACGCCGGCTTGGTGCGTTCGACGCCCTGGAGCCCGACCCACTCGAGCCTCTCGCGTACGCGGGCCTCGATCTTCGCGTCGGACATCTTCGTGTGCTCGCGAAGCGGCAGGGCGACGTTCTCGCCGACCGTGAGCGAATCGAACAGCGCCCCGCCCTGGAACAGCAGCCCGAAGTGCTTGCGCACCTCGCGCAGCGCCGCTCCCGTCAACCCGACGACGTCCTGGCCGTCCACCACGATCGAGCCGGCGTCGGGTTGCATGAGCCCGATGATGTGCTTGAGCAGGACGCTCTTGCCGGTCCCGCTGCGCCCCATGACCACGACCGTCTTGCCGGTCGGAATGTCGAGATCCACGCCGTCGAGCACGTTGCGCCCGACCAGCCTCCTGCGAAGCCCCCGGATCGTGATCATGAAGCGAAGATCATCCGGAAGAGAACGTTGGCGAGCACGTAGTCGATGATCAACACCTGCACGCAGGCCGATACGACGGCGCGTGTCGTCGCCTTGCCCACGCCCTCTGCCCCGCCTTCGGTACGGAAGCCGTGGTAGCAGCCCATCCAGCTGATGATTGCTCCAAAGAACACCGCCTTGATCAGACCCGACCACAGGTCCTTGAGGAGGAAGGACTGCTTCATCGCCATGACGTAGGCGTGCGAGGAGACGCCGACGCTGGTCGTGGCGACCACGTAGCCACCGAAGACCGCGATCGCATCCGCGAGCACCGTGAGCACCGGCAGCATCACGATCGCCGCGACCACGCGCGGCACGACCAGGTAGCGCACGGGCGGTATGCCCATGGCGTCGAGCGCGTCGATCTGCTCGGTGACGCGCATGGTCCCGAGCTCCGCGGCGATCGAAGAACCCACGCGGCCACCCACGATGAGCGCCGTGAGCACGGGGCCCAGTTCGATGATGACCGAGCGCAGGATCACCGACCCCATGTACTTGGTCGGCACGAGGCTCGAGAACTGGTAGGCCGCCTGCACCGCGGACACCGCGCCGGTGAACACGCTGACGATGACCACGAGCATCAGCGACTGCACGCCGACGGCGTCCATCTGCTCGAGCACGAGGCGGTGCTGCCGCAGCCCGGAACCGAGCGAACGCAGCGTGTCGAACACGAGGAACGAGATCCGCCCGACCTCGGCGAGGCTGTCGATCACCCGCTGCCGCAGGTACTCGTAGCCTTCCAGTGCCAGGTCGTTCATGCCTCAGTACCCGGAGTCGGTTTCTCCCGACATCGTCGGACTGTACGGAACGAACTTGGTGCACTCGCGCAGGAACGTCATGTCCACGTCGTCCGTGGGGCCGTTGCGCTGCTTGGCGACGATGATCTGCGCCTTGCCCGGCTCCGGCGTGTCCGGCTTGTAGACCACCTCGCGGTACACGAACATCACGACGTCGGCGTCCTGCTCGATGCTGCCCGAATCGCGAAGGTCCGAGAGCTGGGGCCGGCCGCCGCCGCCGCGCTGTTCCACCGCGCGCGAGAGCTGCGAGAGCGCGATGATCGGCACGCTCAGCTCCTTCGCCAGCGCCTTGAGACCCCGGGTGATCTGCGAGATCTCCTGCACACGGTTCTCCACCGTTCCGCTGGCCCGCATGAGCTGGAGGTAGTCGATCACGACCAGCTGGAGCTTGCCCTCCGACTTGAGCCTGCGGCACTTCGCGCGGATCTCGAGCACGCTCTGCGCGGCCGAGTCGTCGATGTAGATCGGCGCGCCCGTCAGGAGCCCCGCCCCGGTCGTGAGCCGCGGCCAGTCCTCGTTGCCCAGGAACCCCGTGCGCACCTTGTGCAGCGGCACCTCGCTCTGCGAGCACAGCATGCGCAGCGCGAGCTGCTCCTTGCTCATTTCGAGCGAGAACACGGCCACCGACACGCCGGCGCCAATGGCGGCGTTCTCGGCCATGTTCATCACAGCGCTCGTCTTTCCCATCGAAGGACGCCCGGCCAGGATGATCAGGTCGCCGGGCTGCCAGCCGCTGGTGAGCTTGTCGAGGTCGTCCCAGCCGCTGGGCACGCCGGTGACCTGCACCTTGCGCTCGAACAGCTTCTGGATGTGATCGAAGGTCGGCTTGAGCAGGTCACGGATGCTCGCGAAGCCCTGCCGGATGCGCGAATCGGTGATGGCGAAGATGCGCGCCTCGGCCTGGTCGAGCAGCAGGGCGGTCTCTTCCTGGCCGCTGTAGCACTGCTGCTGGATCTCGTTCGTGGCCTTGATGAGCTGCCGCAGCACCGACTTGGAGTGCACG
>CAIXRL010000062.1 GCA_903921835.1 Candidatus Eiseniibacteriota bacterium
CGCGTAGGCGAACCGCCCGTACGCGTCAGGCGAGCGGAGGCGCTCGGGTGCCGGCCGCGGAGCGCGGCGGCCAGGCGGGTGGCGAGGCGGTGTCGCCGGACCGCGCGTGCGTGGCCGCGACCACGGGCGCGGCGAGCGAGGACTGCACAACCGCGAGGAGCGCGAGCGCCGCATGCGCATCCCGCACCGCGGGGCGGTCGAGCTCGGGCGTGTGCGGCAGCGCGACCGCGATGCAGCACGGCCGGGCGCACTCGTGCGCGGGCGCCCGGGAGGACTTCGCCGCCCTGTCCGCCGCGGTCTGGCAGCAGGCGTGTGACGCGCGGTGCGTCTTCGGAGCGCAATCCACGAGCATGCACAGCTGGCTGCCGAACATCAGCGCCAGCAGGGACACGATCGAGACGACGCGGAAGAGCGTGCGCACGGGACTCCTCGGGAGGCTGCCGTCCGCGGGAGCATCCCGCGGCGCGCTGCAGACACCAGCCTATCGCCGGCCGGGGCAGATGCGTGTCAGGACAGCGACAGGCTTTCGGGGGTATCGGCGCGAGCGGGCGACCGCTGAAGGCGGTGCGGGCGGGCTGCCGGCGAGCAGGTCGCGGCCCGGATCCCGGCCGGCCCGCGCGCTCCCCGCCAGGTCGTTCACCCCGGGCCCCGGCGCCCATCCCAGGCGCACGCCTCGCGGGTGGCGGCCGCTCGCGATCGCCCCGTCAGGGACTACCCGCGGCAACAGGTCCGCAGCCGGAGGAGCCGCGAGGGAGAACCCCTCAGTTGAAGACCCCCACGGCTTCCGCCAGGCGCGACATCTGCTCCTTCAGGCTCTGCGACGCCGCCGTGGTCTCTTCCACGAGGGCCGCGTTCTGTTGCGTGACGTCATCGAGGTGCTCGACGGCGTTGCCGATCTGCCGGATGCCCAGGCTCTGTTCGTTCGTGGCCGTGCTGATCTCGGCGATCAGGCTGGAGACCCGCTTCACCTGGGCCACGATGTCGTCCATCGCCCTGCCGGCTTCGTCCACCATCGCGGAGCCCGACTCCACGCTGCCGACGCTGGCGCTGATCAGGCCCTTGATCTCCTTGGCTGCATCGACGCTGCGATGGGCCAGGTTGCGCACCTCGGTCGCGACGACCGCGAAGCCCCTGCCCTGCTCGCCGGCGCGCGCCGCCTCGACCGCGGCATTGAGCGCCAGGATGTTGGTCTGGAACGCGATGCCGTCGATCACCCCGACGATGTCGGAGATCCGCTTCGAACTGTCCGTGATCTGGTTCATGGTGGACACGACATCCGCCACCACGCGACCACCCTTCGCCGCCGCCTCGCTCGCCGAGCCCGAGAGTTCGTTCGCCCGGTTGGCGGTGTCGGCGTTGCTCTTCACGCTGGCGGTCATCTCCTCCATCGACGACGCGGTCGTCTGGACGCTGGCGGCCGCCTTTTCGGTGCGCGCGGCAAGATCCGTGTTGCCCTGCGCGATCTCGTCGGTCGCGGTCTGCACGTTGAGCACCTGCAGGCTGACGTCGTCGACCACCCAGCGGAACATCAAGCCGAGCTGGTTGATCGTGCGCAGGGTCATTCCGATCTCGTCGACCCTGTCCATCTCCACGACCTTCTGGTTCTCGCCCATGGCCATATCCAGCGCCTGCCGGCGCACCCGCTCGAGCGGGCGCGAGATCTGCGCGTCGAGCCACCCGGAGACCATCACCGACGCGGCACAGGCCAGGGCGGCAAAGCCGGCCAGCCTGGCGCCGGTGAGACCGAGCGCCCAGGCGCCGGGCACCACGGCCAGCACAAGTGCGACCAGCGCCCAACGGATGCGCCAGCGTACCGGCATGGTCTGGAGCGCCGAGGTCCACGCCATCGGACCCGTTCGCATGACCAGGCCCTTGTGCAACCGGACGCCTGTGGCCTTGCCCGTCCGGATGTTCCGGTACAGGGCCTCGGCCGCCGCAATCTCCGCGCGGGAGGCCTTGGTGCGCACCGACGTGTAGCCGACATGCTGGCCACCCCGCACGACCGGCGTGGCATTGGCCCGCACCCAATAGTGGTCGCCGTTCTTCGCCCGGTTCTTGACCAGCCCGGTCCAGGGTTCGCCGCCCTCGAGCGTGGCCCACAGGTCGGCAAAGGCCTCTCTGGGCATGTCCGGGTGGCGCACGATATTGTGTGGTTGCCCCTGTATCTCCGTGTGGTCGTAACCGCAGAGCGAAGTGAAGGCCGCATTCGCGTAGATGATGTGGCTCTGCACGTCGGTGGTCGACATGATCGTGGCGTTGTCGGGCACTTCGATTTCGCGCTGGGTGACGGGCTGGTTGTCGCGCATGGGTCGGACTCCTGTGAGGCACTCCGGGAGTTGCGTTCCGCCCTCGGCGGCACCAACGGATCACTCCTATCATCGGGGGATTCGCCGCAGTTCTTGAGTCCCGCCGGACCGGGCAGCCCCGCCTGCGGCCCGGTCGGAGGCGGTCCTGGCGCGGCCCTGGCGGGGAGCACGATCCGTCGACGGCTGCCCGCGGGCGCACACAGCCCCCGCCGCACTCCCGGCACCGCCGCACTCCCGGCTCGCGGTTCAGCAATGCTCCGGGCTAGACTCGTGCGGTCGCCCGGCACTGTCTGCGGGCGTTCGCCGGCGCGGCCCACCCCGCATCGGGCCGCTCCGCCTGTTCCACCCAACCGGGGAGACGAGTCATGAGCAGGAACCGCGTGTGCGCCGTCGCGCTCGTCGCCCTCCTCGCCGCGTGCGCGCCTCGCGCGCAGGCGACGTACCTTGCCGACTACACCTCGCACGTGGCGGTCGACAACCGCGTCGTCTTCCAGTGCGGCGTTCCCGCCGTCGTGGTGGAGTTCGTCGACGAGCGCGTGTGCCGGGTCAGCCTGTATCCCGTCGGACTCGTCGCGGACGATTCGTCGCTCGCCGTGCTGCCCCGCACGCTGGCGCCGGTGGCGCACACGGTGGAGGTCGGCGCCGACACGATCACGATCCGCACGGCCTCGATCACCGTCCTGTGCCAGAAGCGCCCCTTCCGGCTGCACGTCTGCGATGCCGCGGGCAACCACCTGCTCGACGAGCCGAACAGCGGCGGCATGGCCTGGAACGCGAGCGCGCGGTCGTTCCAGTTCGCGATCGGCGCGGACCATCTCTACGGCCTGGGCGAGCGGGCGACGTCGTTCGACCGCCGCGGACAGTACCTCGGCACCTACAACCAGGCCTTCTACGGCTACGGTCCATCGACGCCAACCATGAATCTCAATATTCCGTTCCTGACCTCGAGCCGTGGCTGGGGACTGCTCTTCGACAACCCGTGGCCGGGGAGCTTCGATCTCGCGAGTTCGACTGCGGGCGTGCTGGCGGGCAGCGCGGAATCCGGACCGCTGCGGCTCTACTTCATCCAGGGGCCGGACCTGAAGGCTGTGCTCGAGCGCTACACCTGGCTCACGGGTCGACCGCCGCTCCCGCCCCGATGGGCGCTGGGCTACCTGCAATCCAAGTACGGGTACCGCAGCCGCTACGAGGTGGAGACGCTGGTCGGCCAGTTTCGCACGAACAACATCCCGCTCGATGCCGTGATCCTCGACCTGTACTGGTACGGCCAGCCCTCGGACATGGGCCGCATGACCTGGGACACGGGGAGCTGGCCCGGGGCGGGCACAATGGTGAGCAACCTGCTCCAGACCGGAGTGCGGACCGTGCTCATCGAGGAGCCATACCTGATCACGTCCACCGCCAACTACGCCAGCGCGGCGGCGCAGGGCTTCATTGGCAAGACCAGCGGCGGGGCGCCGTACCCATTCAGCATGTGGGCGGGCACCGCGGGACTCGTGGACTTCACGCAACCGGCAGCAGCCGACTGGTGGTGGAACCTGCATCGCCCGTTGCTCGCCCAGGGCGTGGCCGGCTGGTGGCTCGATCTCGGTGAACCCGAGACCCATCCCGACGACCTCGTGCACTCGACCGGCCCGGCGAGGTCCGAGCACGACGTCTACAATTTGCGCTGGCTGCAGAGCCTCTACGACCGCCAGCGCGCGGACCGTCCGAACCAGCGCGTGTTCCTGCTCACGCGATCGGGTTACGCCGGCATGCAGCGCACCGGCGCGGTGAGCTGGTCGGGCGACGTGCAGAAGACCTTCCCGGACCCCGCGGTCCAGGTGCCCATGCTGCTGGGCATGGGACTCTCGGGCGTGGGCTGGCACAACTCCGACATCGGCGGCTACGCGGGGACGACGACCGCCGAACTGTACACGCGCTGGATGCAGTTCGGCGCGTTCTGCCCGCTCACGCGCGCCCACGGCTCGGGCCAGGACACCGCGCCGTGGGCGTACGGCACGACCGCGCAGGCCATCTGCCAGAAGTTCCTGCAGCTGCGCCAGCGGCTGATCCCGTACTCGTACACGCTGGCGCGGGAGAACACGCTCAGCGGCCTGCCGCTGGCGCGGCCGCTGCTGCTGGAGTATCCGCTGGATGCGCAGGCGCCACTGATCTCGGACGAGTACATGTGGGGAAGCTCGTTCCTGGTCGCCCCGGTCACGGACGCGGGCGCGACCTCGCGCAGCATCTACCTGCCCGCGGGACACTGGACCAACTACTGGAGCAACCAGGTCCTGAGCGGCCCCCAGACCGTCGTGGTGTCCGCGCCACTCGACCAGATGCCGTTGCTCGTGCGCTCGGGGAGCATCGTCCCAATGCAGAACGGGATGCCATCATCCGCATCGTTCGCGCTCGACACGCTCACGCTCGACATCTTCCCGGCCGACACGGCGAGCTTCACTCTCTACGAGGACGACGGCGCCAGCTGCGCCTACGAGACCGGGGCGTCCGCGAACACGGCGCTGTCCTTCGGCACCGGCGGGCGCGCCGCGCGGATTCACATCGGGAGCGCGAGCGGCAGCTATGCCGGCCAGCCCGCCAGCCGCACGTGGATCGCACAGGTACGCCACGTGATGGCGGCGCCCGCGGCCGTGAGCGCAGCGGGCGTCGGCCTGGCGGTGCGCGCGGACAGCACCGCGCTGGCTGGAAACGCGAGCGGGTGGTGGTACGACGCCGCGGGCTCGCGCGTAATGGTGAAACTGCGGCTGGCGGCGACACAGTCCACCGACATCGTGATCGACAGCGTCCGGATCGCGGGCGTGCTCGAGACGGTCGCCACGCCGCCGCTGCTGATGACGATGACAGCCGATCCCAACCCGGTGAGGGACCTGGCGACCCTGCGATTCTCGATGCCCGCCGGCGACATGCACGGGATCCGGCTCGAAATTTTCGATCTGCGCGGGCGCCGGATCGCCGACCTGTCGCGGACGCTGAGGGTCATCGGCAACGCGGGCACGGCGGAGATCCGGACGCGGGGCCTTTCGCAGGGCATCTACTATGTCCGGCTGCATGCAGGCCATAGCGAGGGCAGGCTCGAGCTCGTCGTGCTGCACTGAACGTCCAGGCTCGCGCCCCGGCGGCAGGGCGCCGGAAGGCGCGGTTGGTCCTGCCGGGGTTTCGTCTTCCTGGGGGGCGTGGCTGCAGCGGTGCGGGTGCGGTTCTCAATTGCGGAATCCGGAGGAGTTACCGGCGGCCGAACCGCGGGCAATGGATGTCCAGGTCGCAGGGCGGCGAGGCCCGCGGGAACGTGCGAGCGCAACGACGCCGCAGCACGTTTGGCAGCACGGCCGTGTCCGCCAGCGCGTTTCGCGACGAAGCCCGCCTTCGCCCACGCTGAGAACGGCGCGTGCGCGGCCGAAACACGACTGCCCCAGCGAGGGAAGCGCCGGGGCAGTCGTGGGCAAGAAAGTCCGAGCGCAGGTCAGCCGATCATTGCAGCAGCACGACCCTCGCCACTCGCGCATTCGCGCCCTGCGCGAGGCGCACCAGATAGAGTCCCGGAGCGAGGTGCTGGCCCGAGCGAATGTTGCTCGTGTGCCGTCCTGCGCCGAGCGAGCCGACCTCGCTCGCGTCGATGCGACGACCGGCCACGTCGAGCAGTTCGAGCGATGCTGCCGCCGCACTCGGGAGCGTGAAGGTCACCGCCAGCGTTCCGCCGCACCATGGGTTTGGGCTCGCGAGGCTGAGGGCAAACGCGAGTGGGGCATTGGCGGGGACATCTTCAGTCGGCGGTCCCGCCCGATAACGGAACTTTTGGATGCGATCGTTGTGGACGTCCGCAACGTAGACGCCCCCGGCGGCGTCTACCGCCACGCCCTGGGGATGGCTGAACTGCCCGTTGTCGCTGCCGAGCAAGCCCCACTGGGTTACGTACACTCCCGCGTTCGTGAACTTTTGGATGCGATTGTTGTCAGTGTCCGTGACGTAGACGCCGCCGGCAGCGTCCGTCGCCACACCGCGAGGACCGTTGAACTGTCCGTTGCCATTGCCCGGTGAGCCCCAGGAGAGTCTGCCCGTGCTCGTGATCTTCACAATGCGATTGTTGCCGGTGTCCGCGACGTAGACATTACCGGCGGCGTCCGTCGCCACACCCTCAGGACGGGAAAACCCACCTGCTTCCGTAACGTAAACGCCCGTGCTTGTGAACTTCTGGATGCGGTGGTTGTAGGTGTCCGCAACGTAGACGTTGCCGGCCGCGTCCGTCGCCACTGCGTATGGATACATGAACTGCCCATTGCCACTGCCGATCGCCCCCCACTGGGTGACGTACGCGCCGGTGCTCGTAAACTTCTGAATGCGCTGGTTGTCGCGGTCCGTGACGTAGACGTTGCCGGCGACGTCCAGGGCCACGCCGTAGGGACCGTAGAATTGCTTATCACCGTTGCCAAATGAGCCCCACTGGGTGATGTAGGCGCCCGCGCTCGTGAATTTCTGGATTCGAAAGTTGTCGCGGTCCGCCACGTAGACGTTGCCTGTGGCATCCGTCGCCACGCCCCAGGGATAGCTGAACTGCCCATTGCCGCTCCCTTGCGAACCCCACTGAGTGACGTACGAGCCAGTGCTCGTGAATTTCTGGATGCGGTAGTTGCCGGCGTCCGCAACGTAGGCGTCGCCGGCGGCGTCCACCGCCACGCCGCTGGGAGAGTTGAACTGCCCGATTCCGGTGCCGCCCAAACCCCACTGCGTGACGTACATGCCCGTGCTCGTGAACTTCTGGACACGCTCGTTCTGTCCGTCAGTGACGTAGACATCGCCTGCGGCGTCCGTCGCCACGCCGCAGGGACCACTGAACTGCCCATCACCGGCGCCGCTTGAGCCCCACTGGGTGATGTATGCACCCGTGCTCGTAAATTCCTGGATGCGATCGTTGCGCAAGTCCGCAACGTAGACATTGCCTGCGGCGTCCGTCGCCACGCCGCAGGGAAGAGAGAACTGCCCGTTGCCGCTACCGCTTGAGCCCCACTGGGTGACGTACATGCCCGCGCTAGTGAACTTCTGGATGCGAGAGTTGCCGGCGTCCGCAACGTAGACATTGCCGGAGTCGTCCGCCGCAACACCGTAAGGCGTGTTGAACTGCCCGTTGCTGCTGCCGCTTGAGCCCCATTGGGTGACGTACGCACCCGCGCTCGTGAACTTCTGGATGCGGGAGTTGTCGCGGTCTGTGACGTAGACATTGCCAGAGTCGTCAGCCGCCACGCCGTAGGGCGTGTTGAGTTGCCCGTTGCCGCTACCGCTTGAGCCCCATTGGGTGACGTACGCACCCGCGCTCGTGAACTCCTGAATGCGATTGTCGTACGGGTCCGCCACGTAGACGCGGCCGGCGGTGCCTACAGCCACCCCCCAAGGAAGGCTGAACTGCCCATTGCCGTTGCCCAGCTGGTAGAAGTACTGGTAGCCCTGCGCTACGGCCATCCTGGGAAGAATGGCGACAAGGCCGATAGATGCGAGCGTGATGGCGAAGTGTGAAAGCAATGAACGCATTAGGCGGCCCTTTCGAAGCGACTTCGCGGGGTGGGTGTCCGTGGCTGGGCTTCGCGCCTCGCGAGCGGGGGATCGAGTTGGCGAGGACATGATGTTATCAACGAGCTACCTGAAGCGACAAGCGGAGGCTGAAGGCGCTCGCGGAGTCTGGACGATCGCGCGGGCCGCACGAACGCCCCGCAGGAGGAATGTGCTGATCGGTTCCACCTCAGCCACCGTTCTCTCGACGGCGACTCATTGGGGCGGGAGCCGGTCATCAGCCGGCCACAGACGGCTCCCTTGCAGTGCCCGGATTCCTGCGGGTGCAGCTGGCCCGGACATCCCGCCAGCAGGCTCGCCGTGTGCACCACCCCGGAGACCTGCCCGCCGCTGATTCACGGCCTCGCCGACGCGGTCCCGCTGCGGGCGGGCGGCCGCCCCGGGCGCGGTGGCGGGACCACCCCGCCACCGCGCCCCTCGCCCTCGCGACCCGCACTCCCGCTCGCGGTTTCCGAATGGTCCGGGTTACGCTGCCGTGGAGACGCCCGCCCCACCCGGTCCCGGAAGCCCATCCCATGCTCATGCGCATCATTCGCTGGTTGCTGCTGCTCGCGATCGTCGCGGCCTGCGCGCTGTTCGTGTGGCCGACGCGGTTTCGCTACGACCACATGACGGCGGACGGCAACCTGGTGCCCGTGCGCATCGACCGATTCAACGGCAACGCCGACATGCTGGTGCCCGACGAGGGCTGGGTGCCGGTCGAGGGCACGGACTCCGGCGCGGGGAACAATCCCGCGGCGAAGCCCTCGTGAGCCGCGCGGCCGACGCCGGCGAGCGCGCCGACCTGCGCCGGCTCGAAGCCCTCCGCGTCACCTTCGGCGCCGCCGCGGCCCGCGCTCGCCGCGCACTCGTCACGCGCCTCGCGCGCTCGCGCTTCTCCCGCGCCGGCGACCTGCTGCGCTTTCACGAAGCGCTCCTCTTCGCGCGCGCCTACCCCGACGACGCCGCGACGCTGCGCGCGGTCGAGCGCGCGCTGCACGCTTTCGCATCGCGCGCCGACCTCGCGGCGCTGCGCGACAAGCTCGAGGGCAGCGGACTCGCGGGCGTCGACATCCGCTTTCGCTTCTTCGCGGCCACCGCGCTGCGGCTGGCGACGCGCTGGCCGGAACGGCTGCGCTACGACTGGGACGCGTTCGAGGATCCCGCGCGCCTCGAGGAACTGCTGCCGCTGCTCGCGGTGCACGGCGAGACTCCCGGGCTCGACGAGTGGGATCTGGGGCTGCGCGGCTGGCTCGCGCGCATGACGGGTTCGCACGGCGGCGACGCGGCGTTCGTGACGCGCCGGCTGGCGGACCGCGTGCGCGACCCGTTCCTGTTCGAGAAACTGCACGACGGCGTGGACGCGCCGATGGTGCTGCGCTGGGACGCCGGCGGCCCCTCGCGCACGCTCGCGCGCTGGGAGCGCTCGCGGGTTGTCTTCCGCAGCGAGCCTCCCGCGCACGGGCGGCCCGACCTGGCGGCCGAACTCGCACGGCCGCCGCGCCGTGTCACGGCGCTCTCGCGCCGGGACGGCGAGCGCATGATCGCGCTGGCGATGGAGGCGATGGTGACGCGCGGCCGCGATCTGGACGTGTTCGCATACGCCGACCCGGCCGACGTGCGCATGGTGGACTGCGGCGACGGGCTGGAGTTCGCGTGCATGGGCGCGCTGCCCGAGCGGCGGCTCCTGCTCGAATCGGTCCACGGCTTCCTCACGCTCAAGTGCGGCGTGCCCACGGGCTACGTGCTGACCAGCGCGCTCTACGGTTCGGCCGAGGTCGCCTACAACGTCTTCGACGCGTTCCGCGGCGCCGAGGCCGGCGCGGTCTACGGCCGCGTGCTGGCCATGACCGCGCACCTGTTCGGCGCGGACAGCTTCACCGTGTATCCCTACCAGCTCGGCGGCGCGGGCAACGAGGAAGGGCTCGCGAGCGGGGCGTGGTGGTTCTACCGCAAGCTCGGCTTCGCGCCGCGCGATCGCGCCGCGCGCGCGCTCGTGCGCCGCGAGGAGGAGCGCATGGCGCGCGAGCGCGCCCACCGCTCGAGCCGCGCCACGCTCATGGCGCTTGGCGAACACAACGTCTACTGGCACGCGGGCGCCCGGCGCGACGACGTCGTCGGGCTGCTGCCGCTCGCCAACGTCGGGCTGGCGGTGACGGACTTCCTCGCCGCGCACGACGGCGGTGAACCCGACCGCGGCGCGCGCGCCTGTGCGCTCGAAGCGGCGGCGCGGCTTGGCGCGGGGCCGACCTCCGCGTGGACGCGCGGCGAGCGCCTCGCGTTCGGTCGCTGGGCGCCGCTCGTACTGCTGCTGCCCGGGCTGGCGCGCTGGAGCGCGGCCGAACGCCGCGCGCTCGTGGCCGTGATCCGCGCCAAGGGCGGCCGGCGAGAGAGCGACTTCGTCCGCCGCTTCGACGCGCACGCGAAGCTGCGCGCCGCGATCGCCGCGGCGGCGCGCACCACGCTGGCCTGACGCGCGGCCCGGCGCCGCGGGGCCGAGCCCACCCCCTCATGTTCCGGGGCGGCCGACCGAGACTTCCGAGCAGCCGCTTCTTCCGCCCGGAGGGCGCGGTCCCGGAGTCCCGCATGACGACCGAATCGCGCATCACCATCAACATTGCCATCGCCATCGCCCTCTCGGCCACCGCCGCGGCGACCGGCGCGCGCGCGCCCTCGTCGCCGGCCGGCGCGCCCGGCCCCGTGCCCGTCGTCGCTGCGCCCCGCCCGGTCGGGCCCACCGGCATCCTGCTGCCCGCGGCCGACCCCATGGCCGTCGAGATGCAGCGCGAAATCGAGCGCAGCCAGCGCGAATACGCCGCGCTCTTCCAGCGTCTCTCGCTGGCCCGCGCCGAGTCCGAGGCGCTGGCGATCGAGGAGGACATGGGCCAGCAGCGCGTGGGACTTCAGGTCTCGCTCCTGCGCATCCAGGAGGCCTACGCGCGCCGCGCGGGGCGCAACGCCTTCGCGGACCAGCTGGAACGCGCCATCACCGCGCTGATCGCCGCCGACCCGCCGCGGCCCACCGTCCCGGACGGCCAGCACCGGCTCTGAGCGGGCGAGGTCCTGCACCACCGGGATGCCCGCCAGGCGCGCGGGTGGACCGCGCGGGGATGGCCCGCGGGATCGGCTGTTAGATCGCCGCCGTCCCCGCGAAGACCCTCCACGTACCCCTGCTCCCGGGCGCGGCCTGCCATCCTCCGGCCACGCTTCCCGGGGCCAGACCCCCGCCGTGGTCATGGAGGCGCCGTACATGAAGACGTGGAAGCCGTTGCTCGCGTTGTTCGGACTCACCCTCATCGCATCCGCCTCGGCGGCTGCGGTGCAGTTCCAGGGCCTTCAGTACGCCGCGCAGGGCGCTGCGGTCGTTGACGTCGGCGCCGATCGCCGGCTGCAAGTGAGCAACCTGGGCTCGAGCGGACAGGACGGCGTTTCGGTGAGCTGCCTGCACATGGCCGGCCTGCGACTCGCCCTCGACGGCGATTGCTCCACCGCGGACGCGGGCGCGAGCTTCGCCCTGACGTACACGGCGTCCGTGACCGGCACGGGGCTCACCCCGAGGCTGCGGCTGGCCTGCGCGGTCGGATCCGGCTTCGTGGACATCCGGACCACGCTCGACGAGTTCTCCTCGTCCTCGACCCAGACGGTCACGCTCTCGCGGGCCGGCGATGTGGTCTACAGCGCCGTCGTGCCCGCGGGCACCTCCGCGCGCGTGCTGATGGACGGCACGGGCTCGTGCCCGAACCCGACGCTCTCCTGCTCGGTGGCGCGTTCGTACGCGGCAGGGCGCTTCGCCCTTTGCTATTCGGTCGCCAGCTTCTCGCGCGTGGTCCACTTGAGCGTGGCGGGGCACGACGAGGATTGCGACGACGTCAGCTTCAGCGCGCCGATCGACACGAATGACCAGGACTGCGACGGGCTCGCCAGCGACCTGCGCGTCGCGTGCCCCGCGGGCTCCAGCTTCAGTTCGGTGCGCTGCTCCAGCGGCGAGTGCCGCGTGCTCGACCAGTTCGTGGCGGGCTCCGGCCTCTCCCTCGTGGTCGCCTCGCCCCCCGGCAGCACGGGCCAGCCGCCGGTCGGGCTCTTCAACCTCGGGTCGAGCGGCCAGGACGGCGTGGAGATCAAGGACCCCCGCAAGAAGGGCTCCGCCTTCTCCTGCGTGTTCCCGTCGCCGTCGCTGGTGTTCGATCCCGCGACCGACAACGGCGCTTCGGTCGTCATCACGATCCAGGGCAAGCTGTTCTCGCTCACGGGCGCTCCCAGTGGCAGCGCGTCCGCATCGACGCAACTCTCCCTGTCCGGGAGCTCGCTCTTCATCCATCCCGATCACAGCAGCGATGGCGCACTCGCCGTCGCGGAGTCCGTCGGGGTGTTCAGTCACGGCGTCGAGGTCGCGCGCTTCGCCCTGGCCCAGGGCGGCGCGGTGCAGGTGTCGGCACCCCCGGGCGGGCCGCCGGCGTTCGCGATCGCGAGCCTCGGCAAGACGCACACCAAGACCGGCCACGTGACTCTGATGAAGACGCCCATGTTCGGCGCCGCCGGCGCGGGGCAGACGGCCACGGCCAGCTCGAACCCTGCCTTCGCAAGCAGTGACCTGAGCGGCGCCATGGAAGTGAGCTTCCGCAGCAGCCGCGTGTTCGTGGTCGGTGGCCTGCCGCCGGTCACGGGCGACGAGGTCGTGTGCTGGGGCAGCCCGACGTGCTCCAGCGGGACCTGCGCGAGCAGCTTCGCTGCGAGCAGCACCCAGCTGCGCGTCACGTGCCCCAACCCGGCCAGCCCGCTGAGCTCGCTCTCGCTGCTCGACTTCACCCGCTCCGACGACGACCAGGTCTTCGCGGACGTCGCGGGCTCCACCGCGCTGTCGACCACGCACACCTGCGCGACCGTGCCGTTCGCCTTCGCGCGCGCGGACCAGACGCCGGTCCGCGCGTACAGCGTCACGTTCCACGTCAGCCCCGAGCTGGCGCGCTGCGGCACGAGCGTGGCCGAGGGCGACTACCTGAGCAGGGTGGCGCTCACGCAGATGCTCGTGACCGACAACGGCGGCGGCTCGTACACGGTGGACTGCGGCATCATGGGCCCGGTGTGCGGCGCCACCGGCAGCGGCACGCTGTTCTCCGTGGACTTCTCCTCCGCGGCACAGCCGCCGCTGTCCGCCGTGGGCGCGGTCACCGTGGACGCCGTCTCCGTGCGCGACTGCTCGAACCAGCCCGTCGTGGCGAACCCGGGCGGCAGCAGCTACATCCCGCTGCAGTTCAGCGCGCCTGCGCCCGTGACACTCACCGCGGTCCAGCACAAGAGCGGCAACCCGTCGGGCTCCACGACGGGGGTCGACGTCGCGGTCAGCGCCCTGCCCGGCACGGACGCGGTCGACATCTACCGCGCACCTTTCGGCGGCTACCCGCTCTACGACAAGGGCACCTCGCCGGGCCGCGTGCCGTCGCCGCCCGCGTCGGAGGGCGCGGCGCTCGCGTCCGGCTGGACGCCGGTCACCTGCAGCTCGGGCACCTGCGGCGCCTCGACCCTCGCGGATCTGCCCCCGGACCGTGACGTCTACTACTACGTCGCCTTCGTCCGGGACGCGTTCGGCAACACCAGCCCGGCCTCCAGCATGACGACGGGCACGCTCAGCTACCATCTCGGGGACGTCAGCAATGGTCTCGCCAGCTGCACCGGCGACAACCATGTCGACATCCTCGACATCTCGGCGCTCGGCGCGCACTACGGCGCGTCGGCGTCGGCGGGCAGCTCGTTCGCGTGTCTCGACGTCGGCCCGACCACGGACTTCTCGGTCGACGGACGGCCCACCGTGGACGGCAGGATCGACTTCGAGGACTTCATGATGTTCGCGATGAACTTCAGCGTCGTCTCCGCGCCCTCGGCCGCGCTCCGGCCCATGGCCGCGCCGATGAACGCCTCGCAGCTCGCGGTCCCTGCGCTCCCCGCGGTCGGCGAAACGTTCGACGCCGGCGTGATCGTGGACGGCGCCGGCGATGCCCAGGGCATGAGCGTCCGCCTGGCCTACGACCCCAGCGTGCTCGAGCAGGTGGGCGTCTCGGCCGGCAGCCTGCTCGGCCAGCAGGGCCGCGCGTCCTCGGTGCTGTCGTCCGGGGCCGGCGACGTGGACGCCGCGCTGCTCGGCGGCGGCCCCGGCATCGCGGGCCACGGCGAGATTGCGCGTGTGACGTTCCGCGTCAGGAGCGCGGGCGATCCGGGGCTCGCGATCGCGAGCGTCACCGCACGCAACGGCGCCAACCAGACCATCGCCGTCGCCGGCGCCACGGGCGGCACGACGATCCCGGCGCACTCGGCGCTCGGGTTCGCGTACCCCAATCCGTTCCGCTCGTCGCTGGCGTTCCAGCTCAGCCTGCACGCTTCGGGGCCGGCGGCGATCGGGATCTACGATGTCGCCGGGCGGCGCGTGCGCGGGCTGGTGCAGGGCACGCAGCCGGCGGGCACGCGCATCGTCACCTGGGACGGGCGCGACGACTCCGGGCTGCGGCTGGCGCCGGGCGCCTACATCGTCCGTCTCGACGCGGCGGGCCTGCGTGAGACGCGCGCGGTCCGGCTCGTGCGCTGACCTGTCGACCGCTCCAGCGAGAAGGCCCCGGTGGCAGCGCCGCCGGGGCCTTCCCACGTTCCGGGCGGGCGCTACAGGATGGTCTTGCCCATCGCGCTCTGCGCCAGCTCGACCGCGAACACGCCGGTCACGTTCTGGCTGTCGAGCACGGGATCCACCTCGACCAGGTCCATGGCCACGATGTGCGCCCGGTCGTGGATCATCTCCATCGCCAGGTGCGCCTCGCGGTAGCTGATGCCGCCCCACACCGGCGTGCCGGTGCCGGGCGCCTCCTCGGGATCGATCACGTCGAGGTCGAACGACAGGTGGATCCCCGCGGTGCCGTCGCTCGCCGTGCGGATGCCCTCGTCGAGCACGTCGCGCATGCCGCGCTCGTCCAGGTCGCGCATCGTGTAGCAGGTCACGCCCGACCGCTTGAGGATCTCGCGTTCGTGCGGGTCGATGTCGCGGATCCCGATCAGCACGCAGTTGCGCGCGCGGATCTTGGGTGCCCGGCCGCCCAGGCGCACGAGGTCGCGATCGCCGAGACCCAGCGTCACCGCCAGCGACATGCCGTGGATGTTGCCGCTCGGAGTGGTCTGCGGCGTGTTGCAGTCGCCGTGCGCGTCGAACCAGATCAGTCCCAGCGACTCGCCACGGCGCGCGTGGAAGTTGGAGCTGCCGGCGATCGAACCGATCGCGATGCTGTGGTCGCCGCCCAGCACGAGCGGCAGGCGGCCGTCCGTGAGCACCGTGTCCACGCGCTTCATGAGGTCGCGGTTCGCCTGCAGGATGGGGGCCTTGTAGCGCAGCCTGGCGCTGCCGATCTTCTGGGTCTCGGCGATCATGACGTCGACGTCGCCATAGTCCACGACCTTGTGCCCGAGACCTTCGAGGTGTTTCTCGAGGCCGGCGATGCGCATGGCGGACGGGCCCATGTCGACGCCACGTCGGCCCGCGCCAAGGTCGAGCGGGCAGCCGACGATGCCGATGCTGCGCTTCCTGCGGTGGACGTTGGTCATAGGCGCGCGAGGCTACACCGCGCTCGCGGCGGGCGCCACGATGCGATCGGCCACTGCCCGCGCACGAAGCGCCCGCGCGCGGCGCCGCATTCCCGCGCCCCGCGCGCGTGGCCGACGCCGGCAGCGGGGCCGTTGGGAACCGGGTCCGCCTTGCCGGCCTGCGCGGCCGCGTGTACGTCCGGGGGCAGGAGGTGCCCGCGACCGCCCGGCGGACGTCGCGCGTGCGGGGGCGCCTTTCCCGCTGGCCGGGGGGACCGCCGCGCGGCGGGACGCGGCGGCGGCCTGTCGGAACCGCGTGCCGGCGATTCGGCAACCCTGCCCGCAGCGAGCCGCAATGCGTGTTTTCACAACGAGTTGCGAAGCCTTCGCGCCTGCGCCGGTCGCGTCGGCACCGGCTGCAGACGAGCTCGAGGGCACGGCACCGGCAAATGCGGACACGCCAGCGCGCGCCGGTGTATGTCATGACACACGTAGGCTCGGCACCTCTCTTGCAGTGGCAGGTCCGGTTCTCTCTGTCGGTGACGGCAAGCTCCTGTCACCGGAACCCGGACCGCCGAAGGGAGTCGCGTTTTGCCCGTGTCCATCTCCCCCATGCATGCAACTCCGCACGTCGAACGCACGCCGGGGCCCCGGCTCGTGGCCGTGCCGCCCACCGCGAAACCCGCGGCGGCCGGCGCCGCTTCCCCGCGGGCCGCGCGCCGCTCGTACGGCGACGCGATCGCGATCGCCGCGTCGTGCCTGCTGCCGCTCGCGGTCACGGCGTGGGGCTGGAGCTACTACGCGGCCCCGCTCGCCGGCCGGCTGCGCCACCCGCTGCATTCGCTCCTCAGGCCGTCCGGTCCCGTGGGATTGGGCCTGGGAGTGCTGGGGCTCGCGCTGTTCCTCTTCATGTGGCTCTACCCGTTCCGCAAGACGGTGAAGTGGCTGGCGTGGACGGGGCCGCTGGGCGCGTGGATGCGCGTGCACGTGGTGGCCGGCCTGGCGATCCCCGTGATCGTCGCCGTGCACGCGGGCTGGCGGTTCGAGGGTCTGATCGGGATGGGCTACCTGTCCATGTTCGTGGTGAGCCTCTCGGGCATCGTCGGCCGCTACCTCTACGTGCACATCCCCCGGAGCCGCAACGGCCTGGAGATGAGCATGGAGGAGGTCGGCGGGGAGCGCCGCGCGCTCATCACCGACATCGCCGCAGCCAGCGGCCTCGTGCCCGCGGAGGTCGAGCGCCGTCTCGCGGTGGACCCGCGGCCATACGCCGGCCTCGACCCGGCGCGTACGCTCTGGCGCATGCTCCGGGACGACCTCTCGCGCGGGCGCATGCTGAGTGAACTGCAGCGCGAGCTGGCGAAGCCGCAGCCAGGCCGCTCCCCCATCGGGCGCCCACAGTTGCGTGAGACCATGCGGCTCGCGCGCCGCGAGATGGCGCTGTCGCAGCAGGTGCGCATGCTCGAAGCCACGCGCCGCGTCTTCGGCTTCTGGCACGTCGCCCACCGGCCGTTCGCCATCACCGCGCTCATCGCGGTCCTGATTCACGTCGCGGTCGCCGTCGTTGTCGGCGGCATCGGCCTGCCGATCGGGCGCTGACACCGATGACGAACCCGCTCACCACTCTGGCCTTCCTGGCGATCACGGCCGTGTTCATCGTCCTCCACGTGGCGCGCAGCCGCTCCGGCGGCGCGGCGCCCGCGGGCAGGGCATGCCCGCGCTGCCAGGCGCGGGTCGCGGAGGGCGCGTCCCTGTGCCCGGCCTGCAAGGCGCCGCTGCAGGCGTTCGAGCTGGTCACCGCGAAGGTCGTCACCGGCGAGCGGCAGCAGAGCAGCGGTCCGCTGCACGCCGTCGTGCGCGCCGACGTCTGCGTGGGTTGCGGCACCTGTGTCGCCGCGTGCCCGGAGCCGGGCGCGATCCAGCTCGTCCACAAGGTCGCCCGCGTGAACCCGGACCTCTGCCTGGGCCACGGCGACTGCGCCAGAGCGTGCCCGGTGGGCGGCATCCTCATCACCTCGGGCGCCGCGGTGCAGGAAGTCCTGGCGCCGGAGCTCACGACCGACTTCGAGTCCGTCTCGCTGCCCGGGCTGTACGTGGTCGGCGAGCTGGGGGGGCGCGGCCTGATCAAGAACGCCATCAACGAGGGCCGCCTGGCGATGGAGCACGTGGCGCTGGCGCTCGCGGGCGATCCCTTCCGCGGCAACACCGAGGGCGGCGTGCACGACGTCGCGATCGTCGGCTCCGGCCCCGCGGGCCTGTCGGCGGGTCTCGAGGCGATGCACCAGGGACTGCGCTACGTGATGCTGGAGCAGGGCACGCTCTCGGACACGATCTCCAAGTACCCGCGCAGGAAACTGCTCTTCGCCGAGCCGCTGCGCGTGCCGCTGTACGGCGCGCTGTGGATCGCCGACGCCTCCAAGGAGTCGCTGCTCGCGTGCTGGCAGACCGTGATCGAGAAGACCGGCCTGCGCATCCAGCCGCACACGCGCGTGGAGACGATCGAGAAGCAGGACGGCGTCTTCCGGCTCGTCGCGGGCGAGCGAGCGTTCCGCGCACGCCGCGTGGTGCTCGCGATGGGCCGCCGCGGCACGCCGCGCCGGCTGAACGTTCCGGGCGAGGAGCTCGACAAGGTGCTCTACGACATCGTCGAGATGGAGGCCTTCGCGGGCCAGCGCATGCTGGTCGTGGGAGGCGGGGACAGCGCCGTGGAATCCGCGCTCGGGCTGGCGAACCAGGCCGGCACCACGGTCACGCTGTCCTACCGCGGCAGCGAGTTCGGCCGGGTCAAGGAGCGCAATCGCGAGAAGATCGACGCCGCGGTGGACGCGGGACGCGTCGAACTGCTGCTCGAGAGCCAGGTGAGGGAGATCCGCCGCGACGTCGTGGTGCTCGAACACCAGGGCATGCTGCGCCTGCTGCCCAATGACGGGGTCGCCATTCGCGTCGGCGGCGAAGCGCCGTATCCGTTCCTCGAGCGCATCGGCGTGAAGATCGTGAGGAAGGAGCTGGCGGTCGAACCCGAGGGCAAGGCGGAGCGTGGATGACGGCGCGCCTGCGTCCCGGCATCCCGGTTTCGATCGTCCTGCTCCTCGCGGCGCTGGCGCTGCTCGGGCGGGGCGACGCCTGGGCGCAGGTCTCGCCGGGCCCGCTCGCCGCGCCGCACGCGGCGCTCGACGGCGCCACGCAATGCTTCCAGTGTCACGCCGGCGGCACGTCCCGCAAGGGCATGGACGCGCGCTGCCTCGCCTGTCACGCCGAGATCGGCTGGATGCAGCGGGCGTCCCGCGGAACGCACGCGAAGCTCGCGGGCAGGGAATGCGTGAGCTGCCATCCCGACCACGGCGGCCGCGCCTTCCCGCTGGTCGTCTGGGACGGCGGCGCGCCGGAGAAGTTCGACCACGCGCGAGCAGGTTTCGCGCTCGCGGGCAGGCACGCGGCGCTCGCGTGCCGCTCGTGCCACAAGCCGGAGCTGCAGAAGTCCGGTGCGGCGGCGCTCCTCCGCAGGAAGGACCGCGCCGCGAGCTGGCTGGGGCTGGAAACCACGTGCGAGAAGTGCCACGCGGATCCGCATCGCGGCCAGCTGGGCGCGCAGTGCGCGCGCTGCCACGGGCAGACGGCGTGGAAGCCCGCGGCGGGCTTCGACCATGCGAAGACGGCGTACACCCTGACCGGCGGGCACGCGAAGGTCGAGTGCGCGAAGTGCCATCTCGCGCCGCAGGTCGCGACCACGAAGGACGTGAAGGGCCAGCCGGTGGCGCAGTGGAAGCCGCTGCCGCACGCCGACTGCGTCTCCTGTCACAAGGACGCGCACGCGGGTCGCTTCAAGGGCGCGTGCGCGAAGTGCCACAACACCACGGGGTGGAAGCTCGTCAGCAGGTCGGGCTTCGACCATGACCTGACCCGGTATCCGCTGCAGGGCAGACACGCAGCGGTCGCGTGCGCCGATTGCCACGACCCGCAGAAGGCCTTCGGCGCGAAGCCGAAGTTCGCACGCTGCCTCGACTGCCACCGGGACGCTCACTCCGGCACGGCCACGCTGCTCGGCCAGAGCGCGGACTGCGCGTCCTGCCACACCGTGGACGGCTTCGACCGCCCGGCCTACACCGTGGCCGCGCACGCGCGGTCGAAGTTCCCGCTCGTCGGGCGCCACGCTGCGACCGCGTGCGCGAAGTGCCACGCCAGGCTCGCGGACACGCCGGCGGTCGTCGCCGCGTGGGGCGTTGCGCGCGTGGTGTTGCGGCCGGCGTTTGCGCGCTGCACGCCCTGCCACTCCGATCCGCACGCGGGCCGCTTCGAACCGGAGGGCGCGCGGGCGCACGGGGGTGGCTGCCTCGACTGCCACACCGTGGACGCGTTCCGCCCGTCCCGCTACGACGGCCGCATGCACGCCGGGTGCGTGTTTCCGCTCCGGGGCGCGCACCAGGCCGTGCCCTGCCAGGCGTGCCACGCGGAACTGAAGCGTGCGGCAGCGCCGTCCAGCATGCCGGCGGATTCGGCCCGCGGCAGGGCTCTGCACTTCGACGACCCGCGGCGTCGGTGTGCCGACTGCCACGAGAACCCGCACGCGAAGCAGTTCGCCGCCCGCAAGGACCAGGGCGCCTGCGAGGGGTGTCACGACGATCGTGCGTTTGCACCAGCATCCCGGTTCGACCACGACCGCGACTCCCGCTACCGGCTGGAGGGCGCGCACCGCACGACGCCCTGCGCCGCGTGCCACGTGCCCCGCAATGACGCCGCGGGGAGGAGCTTCGTGGTGTATCGCCCGACTCCCATGGCCTGCGAGGCCTGCCATGCGGGCGGCGTCCGGGATTCCTCGGGAATCGGGCCGCGCCGGCCGAAGACGACGTCAGCCATCCCGCCGCGTTCGGATGCACGGCTACCGCTGCTCTCCACCCGGGAGGTCGATCATGAGTCCACTCGCTGATCGTCCGCTCGTGCACCGCACCGTTGGCGCACTCGTCGCGATGGCCGCCGCCCTGCTCGCGATGGCCGCGAGCGCCGCGATCCAGCCGCGCGTGGACAATCCGCACGGCGGGTTCAAGGAGGACTGCCAGCTCTGCCACAGCTCGAAGAGTTGGCAGGAAGTGAAGATCAGCTCGAAGTTCGACCATGCGAAGTACGGATTCGCGCTGACCGGCGCGCACGCGACGTCGAACTGCGCAGGCTGCCACGTGTCGCCGGACTTCTCGCAGGCCAGAACGCAGTGCGCCTCGTGCCACACGGACCCGCACCGCGGCGAGATGGGCAGCGACTGCGCCCGCTGCCACGGCGCGCGCAACTTCCTGGACCGCGGCCCCATGGTCCGCGCACACCAATCCACGCGCTTCCCGCTCGCCGGCGGCCACGCGCCGCTCGACTGCGAGAGCTGCCACAAGCCGACGGCGCAGGGCCGGATGCAGTTCGTGGGGACGAGCCTCCAGTGCTTCTCGTGCCACAGGGCCCAGTTTTCCAGCGCGCCGAATCACGTGAGCGGCGGCTTCTCGACCGAGTGCCAGACCTGCCATACGCCCGTGAGCTGGTCCAGGGTGGGCGGTTTCGATCACACCGGCGCGGGGTTCCCGTTGACGGGACGGCACGCCATGAGCGTGCGCCAGTGCGCCGACTGCCACGCCGGCGGCTACTCGCACACGAGCGCGGACTGCTTCTCGTGCCACGCGACGTCCACGCCAGGCTACTCGACCGCGAGCCCGCCCCACTCGGCGCCGGGCTTCCCGACCAGCACGGCCGCCTGCATCGGCTGCCACCCGCAGGCGAACGCCACACACACGAGCTGGTCCGGTGCGGCGTCGTTCGACCACGCCGCCGCGGGCTTCCCGCTCACGGGCCAGCACAGCAGCAGCGTTCGCGCGTGCGCCGACTGCCACGCGACGAGCGGCTACAACCCGGGCGCGACGAACAGGGCGTGCGAGTCCTGTCACACCACATCGACGCCGGGCTACAACAACCCCGGCGCGGGCGCGCCGGCAC
>CAIXRL010000063.1 GCA_903921835.1 Candidatus Eiseniibacteriota bacterium
CAGCGGGGGCTGCGCGATGTAGACGTGGCCGGCATCCACGAGCGGCTTGAGCTCGCGGAACAGGAACGTGAGCAGCAGCGTGCGAATGTGCGCGCCGTCCACGTCCGCATCGGCCATCAGGATGATCTTGTGGTAGCGGAGTTTCTCGATGTCGAACTCGTCCTTCACCCCGGCGCCGAGCGCCGTGATGATGTTCCGGATCTCCTCGTTCGCCAGGATCTTGTCGATGCGTGCCTTCTCGACGTTCAGGATCTTCCCGCGGATGGGCAGGATCGCCTGGAAACGCCGGTCGCGGCCCTGCTTCGCGCTGCCGCCTGCCGAGTCGCCCTCGACGATGTACAGCTCGCAGTCCTTCGGATCGTCGAACGCGCAGTCGGCGAGCTTGCCCGGCAGCGCACCGCCATCGAGGATCGTCTTGCGCCGCGCCAGATCGCGCGCCTTGCGCGCCGCCTCCCGCGCGCGTGCCGCGGCGACCATCTTGTCGACGATCTTGCGCGCGATGGCGGGATTCTCCTCGAAGTACTCGCGCAGCCCCTCGCCCACCACGCTCTCGACCGCGCCCTTGATCTCGCTGTTGCCGAGCTTGGTCTTGGTCTGGCCCTCGAACTGCGGGTTCTGCATCTTGATCGAGATCACCGCGGTGAGCCCTTCGCGGACGTCCTCGCCGGCGACCTCGGCCTTGACGTTCTTGGTCAGGCCCTCGCGGCTGGCGTAGTTGGTCAGCGTGCGCGTGAGCGCGGAGCGAAACCCGCCCACGTGCGTGCCGCCCTCGATCGTGTTGATGTTGTTCACGAACGAGAGCAGTTGCTCGGCGTAGCTGTCGTTGTACTGGAAGGCCACCTCGACCGAGACGTTGTCCCTCTCGCGCGAGAAGTACACGGGCTTGCCGTGCAGCGTCTCCTTGTTCTGGTTGAGGAACTTCACGAACTCGAGGATGCCGCCCTTGTACTGATAGTCGGCCGCCTTGCCGTTGCGCTCGTCCTTCAGCCGGATGATCAGGCCGCTGTTCAGGAACGCCAGCTCGCGCAGGCGCGCCGCGATGGTGTCCCAGTGGTAGGACGTCTCCTCGAAGATCGTGGCGTCGGGCAGGAAATGCACCGTGGTGCCGGAGCCCTTGTCCTTCCGGTCGGCGGGGCGGGTCTGCATCGGCCCCAGGGGAATGCCCTTCGAGTAGCTCTGCGAGTACACCTTGCCGTCGCGGAGCACCTCGACGGAGCAGTCGGACGACAACGCGTTGACGACGGAGACGCCCACGCCGTGCAGGCCGCCGGAGACCTTGTACGAACTGCTGTCGAACTTGCCGCCGGCATGCAGCGTGGTCAGCACGACCTCGAGCGCGGGCTTCCCGGTGCCGGCGTGCATGTCCACGGGAATCCCGCGGCCGTTGTCCCTCACCGTGACGCTGTTGTCCTGCTCGACCGTCACGGAAACCTCGGTGCAGTGGCCCGCGAGGGCCTCGTCCACCGAGTTGTCCACGACCTCCCAGATCAGGTGGTGCAGGCCGCGAACGTTGATGTCGCCGATGTACATGGCGGGGCGCCTGCGGACCGCCTCGAGCCCTTCGAGAACGGTGATGCTGGTGGCGTCGTAGTGATGACCCTTGTGGTCTTCCGCCAAGATGACTTCTCCTTCCGTCTCGCTCACCGCTGGATCCCTCCGCGTGCCAACGTGAACCTCACCTCGCGCACGATCTCCGCGCCCAGGTGGTCGTTCACTCGCCGCACGAGCTCGCGCCTGAGGAAACCCAGCTCGTGCATCCAGGCCGATCCCTCGACCTCGACCGCCAATACGCCGTCGCGAAAGTCCGTGGCGCGCGAGTGGCGCGCGACGCGCTCCCCCGCGAGCGCCGGCCACTCGGACACGGCGCGCCAGCCTGTTGCGCGCTCCTCCAGGCCGAGCTCGCGCATCAAGCCCGGAAGGATCGACGCGAGCGATTGCATGCTCAACCTGTGGCGTCCGGCAGGCGCAGCGGCATGATGAGGCAGAGCAGCTCCTCGTCCACCTGCGGCAGGGCTCCCACGGGTTCGACGACACCCGCCGACAGCGCCGTCTTGAGCCGGAACACGATCCGCTCCGTCGGAATGTTTCGCAGGATCTGGAGCAGGTAGACCGCGTTGTAGCCGATCTCCATGTCCTCGCCCTTGTACTCGGCTTCGACCGACTGCTCGCCGGCTCCGAAATCCGCCGTCGCGGAGGACACCGAGAACCTGCCCTCACGCAGGGAGAAACGAATCTGCTGCGTGGTTCGCTCGGCATGCGAAGCGACGATGTCCACGGCCTCGATGAGGTCCGTGCGCGTCATCACCAGATCGCGCGGGTTGTCCTTCGGGATGACCTGCTCGTAGTTCGGGTACGTGCCCTCGATCAACCGGGCGAACACCTGCACCTGGTACTCGCCCACCTGCGTGGCGAAACCGATGTGGTTCCTGTTCTCGGCGACGCGCATCTCGACCGGGCTGGTGGCCTCCGTCGCGAACTTACCCACCAACGCAAGCACGCGTGCCGGAACGATCACGCCTTCCTTGGTCAGGTCGCCATACGCGCCCTTGCGCGTCGTGCGCGCCAGGCGGTGGCCGTCGGTTGCGACGAACGAGACGTACTTGTCGGTGCCGTGCACCAGTACGCCGTTCAACTGCGGTCGGGCAGGCTCGTCGGAAGTGGCGTAAGCCGAGCGGTCGATCATCCGCGCCAGAGCGTCGCCTTCGATCGTGACGCGGGCGCCCCCCTGGAGTTCGGGCACGCGCGGGAAATCGTCGGCCGGTTGCGTTGGGAACTTCGACCAGCCCTTGCCGTCGCCGTAGCGAACCTCGCACTGGCTGCCGACCTGCGCCAGCGTCACCGGACCGCGGGGAAGCTTGCGAACGACCTCGTGGAAATGCCGCGCCGAGATCGCCATCCGGGCGGGCATGCGAATACTGCAGGGCACCAGGACAGACGTGGTCACGTCGAGATCCGTACCGGTCACCCGCAGGCCGTCCTTGTCGGCTTCGAGCAGCAGGCACGTGAGCAGCGGTTGGGCGTTCTTCTGCGGAACCGATCCAAGGGCCCGCCCCACCGCGAACAGGAGATCGCCCTGCTGGATGGTCAAGAGCTCGCCCTGCTGGATGGTGGTGTCCATACGGTCACTCCCTGACAGGTGGGAACTTCATGTCTCGCCGCAGTTTCCGCCGGCGCGTCTGGGGGCTCTAGCGGGGGTTTTGTGACAGGCGGGTGCATCATAGGCACCCCCCTACAGACCTGCAAGCGATTTCACCCCAACCGACAAGCTTCTAAGTCTTTCTTTTTCAATAATTAATAAGCCTAGTAGTAGTAGGGGCTGTGGATTCTGTCGACTAACCTCGCGACCACCACGCAAATCACCAACCAGGAACGACTTGGGGTGGCCTTCTGGGTCGGGGAAAACCGGCGACTTCTCCACGCGTTCCTCACAACTCCGCGACCCCCGCCGGGTTTTCCCCAACCATCCACAGGTTTTCCACGCCTCATCCCGAGGCCAGTGTGGAGATGAGCCCGTTGATCTTCTCACGGAAGGCTTCTTCGGTGTTGATCCGTGCGCCGATCTTGTCGCAGGCATAGAGCACCGTGCTGTGATCCCGACCGCCAAAGACGCGGCCGATCTCGACCAAGGAGAGATCTGTGAGCTGGCGGAGCAGGTACATCGCGACCTGTCGCGGCAGCGCCACGACCTGGGTCCGCCGCTGTCCCACGATCATCTCGGTCTTGACCCCGAAGCGCTCCGAGACCGCGGACAGGATGCGCTCGGGGGTCATGTGATCGGGCTCGGCATTGACGTACTGGGTGAGGACGTCCTCGGCCAGCTCGAGCGTGATGTCCTGGTGCGTCAGCGAGGCAACCGCCACGAGCCGCACGAGGCAGCCCTCGAGGTCGCGCACGTTGCCACGCACGCGGTCCGCCAGCAGCAGCAGCACGTCGTCCTGCATCGGCAGGCCCGCGCCCTCCAGTTCGCAGCGGTTGCGCAGGATGGCGATGCGCGTCTCGAGGTCGGGCTGCTTGATGTCGGCGATCAAGCCCTGGTTGAAGCGCGAAATGAGTCGCTCCTCCAGTCCCGCGATGTCCTTGGGCGCCTTGTCCGCGGTGACCACGACCTGCTTGTGCGAGTCGCGCAGGGCGTTGAACGTGTAGAAGAACTCCTCCTGGGTGCTCTCCTTGCCGGCGAGGAACTGCACGTCGTCGATCAGCAGCACGTCCACGTTCCGGTACTTGTTGCGAAACGCCAGTGTCTGGCCATGCTGGATGGCGAAGATCATCTCGTTCGTGAACCGCTCCGCCGGCACGTAGTGCACCCGTGCTTCGGGACTTGCGTGCTTGACCGTGTGCCCGACGGCGTGCAGCAGGTGCGTCTTGCCCAGGCCCGAGCCGCCGAAGATGAACAGCGGGTTGTACACGTGCCCCGGGCGCTCGGAAACCGCGCGACAGGCGGCGTGCGTGAAGCGGTTGCTTCCGCCCACCACGAAACTGTCGAACGTGAGTCGCGGATTGAGCTGGCTCTCGAGCCAGAGCCGGCCGTTGTTGCCCGTGGCGGGGTTCGAGGCGCGAAGAACTGCGGCCGCCGGCCGCGGCTCGACGACGGCGGCCGGGGCGGGGGGCAACGAGGCGGGTTCTCGTGGGCTGAAGCGAATGTCCGGGCGGGCGCGCATCACATCCTCCAGCGCGCCTCGCAGCGTGGTCAGGTGGTGTTCGTGAATCCAATCGACGAAGAACGCGTTGGGAACTTCCAGGTCCACCAGTTGGGGGCCGAGCTCGCGGACCACGATGGGGCGGAACCAGGTGTCGAATGCCTGGTGGCTGCCGAGCCTGGCTCTGACAGAAAGGAGTACCTGCTCCCAGAGACGCTCCTGCTCCTCCGGTTGCGCTGACAAGACTGCCATTTCCACGGTCCTTGCAGAATGGTTTGTGCATTTATCCACAGGGCGCGGGGCGGCGAGAACATCGTTCAATCGCGGCTTCGAGCCAGGCGGAGGGGAGGGATGTGGAGATTCTGGGGGCTACTTGTCCACATCCCGCTCGACATCCGTAAAACATTGCAAAACAGCGTGATAACAACACAAGCCCGGAGGCTCCTCCACACGTTGTCCACAGCGGCCTTCGTCGGGCGCGGAGGGCCGGGCGCCGACGTCCACGGGCCCGTCCGGGGGCCAGTGCGTAACCGCATGCAAAGTATTGGGTTATGGTGTTTGCCGGTTTTCGTCGCCGACGTCCATGATGATCCACGTCAGCTCGATCCCAGAAGGCTATACCGCCCCACACGGCGAGACAAGGGCGGAAACATATTGGGTTAAAGCGTTATATCACAACCTGTTGGGTTGTGGGTTCCAACCCGCATTCCGCGCCCCTGTTGCCGGCGCCCCGATCAGAACGGGAAGTTCGCTCCCAGCACGATCTTGGGGTGCACTCCCAACGGGTCGCTGAAGGGCAGCTGGAGCTCGGCGATCAGCCGGACGCCGGCGTTCGGCTGGTACTCGAGCCCCGCGCGCAGCGGACACGAAAGGTCGGTGGTGTTGGCTCCGTCCGTGTCGGTCCGGGCGAAGAGCAGCGCGAGGCCGGCGTAGGGCGACAGCTCGGCCCCCCCGTTGAGCGTGTACGGGCGGCTGGCCGCCAACGTCGGCCCCAAGCCCAGCACGCTGCGATGGTCGGCGCTGCTCAGCTGGATGGCGCCGCCGAGCGAGACGTCGAACGGCGCGCCGGCCGCACGGCGGGCCACCAGCGTGCGCGCGTCGGCGCCGAGCTCGACCGCGGTGCGCGACGCGCCGTCGCCGTCGTAGCGGTGGAGCGCGCCCTGGAAGCCGAAGTCCACGCCGGGGTAGAAGCTCAAGCGCAGCTGGCCGAGCGCAGCCGCCTGGTGGTGCGCGAGGGCTACGTAACCGCCGAGCACGTGCTGGTTGACGGCGAGGGGGACGGCGGGGCCGAACTGGCCGGCCACCTGGGCCGATGCGGGGAGCGGGCAGGCGACGGCAAGCAGCGCCGCGCACGAAGCGAGTAGGCGTCTCACGAGAGTTCTCCCTGAAGACCGGCCGTGTTCGTCCATGAACCCGGGAAGCGACCGGCCCACCGTGCCAACGGACGCCGCGTGCGTCAAGCGGATCGGCCAGCGTGCTTGCCGCAATGAGCGTCGCATGATACGAGCAATGGATGAAATTGCTCAGCGACTTCGATGGCGTGTGGACGGACCCGGCCGCGGAAGCGGCGGCGCAGGGCGACGTGCTCGATGCCCGGCTTATCGACGCGGTGCCCGGCTCCGACCGCGAGGCCGCGCGCGCGTGGGTCGCCGCGGCGCGGCGCGAAACGCTGGCCGAGCCCGAGCGCTGGGGCTGGACCGCGGAGGGCCGGCTGGCGGCGTTCGCGGACGAGGATCCCTTCAGCGCGCACAGCGCCCTGCTCCACCTGCTCGTCGAGCGCGCCGGCTCCGTTCCGTTGGCGGCGCGCATCCTCGCCGGCGCGTGCGCGGCGGGGGAGGGGTCGCTCGAGGCGTTCAGCACCGCGGCACACCTCGATGGCGTCGCCCGCGTCGAGAACACGCGCGGCCCCGGGGTGCTGCCCGCCGCGGCCGCCGCGGGCCGGGAGTTGCTGGCGGCCGGCGTCGAGGTCGTGATCGTGTCGAACTCCGATGGCGGCACGCTCGCGCGCTGGTTCGCGCACGCCGGGTTCCCGCACGCGATGCACCCCGCTCGCGTGCGCGACGGGCTGAGGCTGCGCGGCGCCGCGGGCAAGCACCTGCTCGAGCCGGGCAGCTCGCGCGTGCTCGACCTGGCCGGCGTGCGCGTGGAGCTGGCGCGGCCGCAGTACGAGGCGATCCTGCGCGAGGAGGCGCCCGACGCCGTCGTCGGCGACGTGTTCTCGCTCGACCTGGCGGCGCCGCTGGCGCTGCGGCGCAGCGAGCCGTCGTGGAGGCACGTGCGGCTGTTCTGGCTCGTGCGCGACTACGCGCCGGCGCGCATGCGCCGGGCGCTGGCCGCGGCGGCGCCCGAGGTGGAGCAGGTCGAGGGTGGATTCGAGGAGGTTGCGGCGGCGGTGCGCGCGGTGTAGGGGCGGTGCCTTGTGAGCCCGGCTGCTCATGGCAGGTGGGGGAGAGCCGCGAGGAGTGCGGCATGCGAGAGGGCCGCAACGTCGTCACGCGATTGCGGCGCGGGGATCGGTCGCGGCCGCCACCGAGGTTCGCGATCCGGGACCGGGGCGCAAGCGACCGGCGTGACGATCACGGCCGGCCCGGGGTTCGAAACGGCGCAGGGCAGGCGGCAAGGGCCCCGGATTCCTGCGAGTGCAGGGTTCAGTTGCGGAATCCGGAGGAGCTATCGGCGGCCGAATCGGGGCCGATGGATGTCCGCGTCTCGTGGTGACGGAGCCTCTCGAGAGCGATGGCGGTGACAACGCCGGGCACGTATGCAGGCGGCCATGTAGACCCGCGTCTTCCTGACGCGACGGCTCGCGCCCATCGAGGTTCTCGCGCTTGATGGGCTCGTCGGCGGGAGGAGCTTCTGGGGAATCGGATCGGTCGGGTTGAGGCAGCGGGGATTTGCGATCGGAAACAACGGCCCAATGATAGACTTCAGCCGTTCTCGCGCAGAACTTGGCCCGCCACAAGGAGTTGCGATTTCGTTTCCGCGCGCGGGACGGCGGGTCTCGAATG
>CAIXRL010000064.1 GCA_903921835.1 Candidatus Eiseniibacteriota bacterium
GACAACACGGTTCCGGGGTACCCACCGAAGGTGGGTCCGGCCGGCCGATCTTCTTGCGGCTGACGCACATCTCGCACTCTCGGCTGGCGGTTCGTGAATGGTCCAGGCTAGAGTCCCAGGTGCAACTCCATGCAGCACAAATCACTAGGGAGGCGCCCGATGGCAGGCACGAAGCTCACGGTCAACAACAACGGTTCGATCCGGGTCGAGGGTGATTTCGAGCTCTGCGACCAGGATGGAGACGTGGTCCCGATGCCGGGTGTTGCACGCGTCTCGCTGTGCCGCTGCGGCCACTCGGCCAACAAGCCGTTCTGCGACGGCGCGCACAAGGGGGCGGGGTTCTCCTCCGTCATCACCGCGGCAACGGTCAACGCGCCCAGGCCGAAGCCCGCCAGCTGAGCGCATGAAGCCGCGCGCGCTGATCGTCACGGTCGTCGCGATCGTGCTCGCGGCGATGTGCGCGCGAATGGGGCTCTGGCAGCTCTCGCGCTACGACGAGAAACGCGTGCTCGCGCGCCACTACCGCGAGGCGCTGGCGGCGCCGCCGGTGGCGCTGCCCGCCGCGCCTGACGCGTGGGAAGAGGTGCGCGCCCGCCGCGTGTTGGTGCGCGGAGAGCTGGACCAGTGCTGGCAGGTGATGCTGTCCGACCGCTGGCGCGGGGACAGCGCTGGGGTCGAGGTGCTCACGCCGGTGAGGCTCGCGGGCGGCGCGATCGTGCTCGTGGATCGCGGCGGCCTGCCCTCGGCGGACGGCATACACGCGGCGCCGGGCGCGCCGGCGGAAGCCGGCGAGCGCGAGTGGATCGCGCTGCTCGAGCCGTTGCCCGCGCACGTGAACACGCCGCCGTGGGAGCGGCTGCGCGCCGACAGCGCCGGCACGCTGTGGTCCGCGCGCGCGCTCGGCGCGGACTCGCTCGCCGCGCACGCGCCGTTCGCGCTCGCGCCATGGGTGCTGCGAGCGCTGCCGGATTCGGCTGCGCCCGCGCTGCCGGCGCGTGCGCTGCCGGGGCCGCCCAACTCGACGATGCACCTATCCTATGCGGTGCAGTGGTTCCTCTTCGCGCTGGCGTTTCTCGCCGGCGGGTGGTTCGTGCTGCGCCAGAGACGCCCGGGCACGGGGCCCGGCGCGCGTTGACGGCGCCCGGATCCGCGCCGTTCACCGACGCGCCGCCGCCGCTCGCCGAATGAACGCAGCCCCGCGGGCCGGACCGCCGTAACTTCCATGCATGAGGCCGGACGGGGCGCCCGCGGGGCGCGGGCCGCGACCGGCACACGGAGGAAGCATGACGGAGCAGGAGCAGGGATTCTGGGTGGAACGCGGGCGCAGCTCGCGACTCTTCTGGGGCATCACGCTGATTGTGCTCGGGTCGTTCGCGGCGCTCGACTACGTCGGCATGCTGCCGTGGCCGCTCGGGCGGACGACGTGGCCGTTCATCGTGATCGTGCTGGGCGTCGTGCGCGCAGTGACCGCGTGGTCGGCGCGCCGGCTCGGCGGCGGCGTCACGCTGGCGCTGCTGGGCGGCTGGTTCTGGATCGCGGAGAACCACTGGCACGGCTTCACGTGGGCGAACAGCTGGCCGCTGGCGCTGGTCGCATCCGGTACCGGGATGGTCGTGCACGCACTGGCCGTGCCGCTCTATCGCCGTCAGCGCGACGGCGGCGTGGTGAACGCCGATGTTCGCTGAACCGCGCGGTGTGGATTCCGGACGGCGCCGCGCGTTCGAGTGCGCGCTGGGGCTGTGCGCCGTCTGGCTGCTGGTGCAGAACGTGGTGATCGTGATCGCGCTGCTTGCGGGCGGACCGTCCGCGGCCGCGCACACGCTGGCCCCGCTGCTGGTCGTCGCGCTCATGCTGATGACGCCGTTGTGGCTGGTGCCGGCGCTCCTGCTGCTGGCCGGCAAGCTGGGTGAACACCGGGCCGCGTGCCCGCGGACGCGTGAGGTGATGCGATGAACGAATCCGTGCAGCCTTTCAGCGGACGCCTCCTCGTCGGCGTCGTGCTGCTCTCGCTCGGCCTGTTGTGGACCGCCGACAACCTCGGGCTCACCGACGCCGGCGAGGTGCTGCGCTGGTGGCCGCTGCTGCTCGTCGCCTTCGGCATCGCGCGGGTCGCGGGCTGGGGCGGGGAGCGACGCATCCCGCTCGGGAGCTTCTGCATCCTTGCAGGCGGACTGCTGCTCGGGCACGAGTTGGGCTGGACGCATGTCGGACTTGGGCTGCTCTGGCCGCTCGCGCTCGTGGCGCTGGGCGTCCAGATCCTCAGGCGCGGCGCGCGCGCCTCGGGGTCCACGGGCGAAACCGGCGCCGCCGACGGCAGCGACTACGTGCGCTCGTTCGCGCTCATGGGCGGTGCGAGCACGCGCAGCACGAGCCAGGCGCTGCGCGGGGCGGAGTTGTCCGCGATCATGGGCGGCGTGGAGCTCGACCTGCGCCAGGCGCGTCCGGCGGATGGCCGCGTCGTGGTGGATGCGTTCGCCTTCATGGGCGGGATCGACATCGTGGTGCCGCCGAACTGGCACGTGGAGTTCAACGTCACGCCGGTGATGGGCGGGCTGGAGGACGTGCGTGGCCTGAGCGCGACCGACGAGGCCGCGGGCACGCTCGTCGTGCGCGGCCTGGTGGCGCTCGGCGGCATCCAGGTGGGCAACGAGCCGTCCGGGCGCACGGTCGTGGTGGGTGTGGGCCGCGGCGGACGCCGCAGGTGGCGCGAGCGGTACGAGCGCTACGATCGCGGCGAAGTGCACGTGGGGCCCACCGGCGTCCACGTCCGCGCCGAGGGACCCGGCGGCGTGCGCGAGGTGCGCGTGGACGACCGGGGCGTGCACACGTCGGAACGTCCCGCCGACGTGCCGCCGCCGCCGCCGACCGAGCCGCGCTGACCCGTGCACC
>CAIXRL010000065.1 GCA_903921835.1 Candidatus Eiseniibacteriota bacterium
CGTCGAGCCACTTGTCGCGGTCCATCAGGGAGAGGCGGGCGGAGAGGTGCTCGTGCTCGACGCGGCCCTGAGCGAACGTGAAGAGCCAACGGAGCCAGGAGGCCCGAAGGGGCCGGCCGCGCTTTCGGCGGCTGAGACGGCGCAGCCAGATGGAGATGCGGCGGTAGCGCATGCGGAGCAGGTCGTCGGTCAGGGCGATCATGAACTCGTAGGAGCCCGGGTCGCCCTGGCGGCCGGCGCGGCCGCGCAACTGGCGATCGATGCGCCGCGACTCGTGGCGCTCGGTGCCCAGGATGTGCAGTCCGCCCAGGCCCGCCACGCCGGCGCCGAGCTTGATGTCGGTGCCGCGGCCGGCCATGTTGGTCGCGATCGTGACCGCGGCCTTCTGGCCCGCCTGCGCGACGATTTCGGCTTCCTGCTGGTGGTACTTGGCGTTGAGCACGTTGTGCTTGATGCCGCGGATCTTGAGCATCCGCGAAAGCAGCTCGCTGACCTCGACCGAGATCGTGCCCACGAGCACGGGCTGCCCGCGCTGCTGACAGCCCTCGATCTCGTCGATCACGGCCTTGTACTTCTCCCGCTTGGTGCGATAGACGACGTCGTTCTGGTCCGAGCGGCAGACCTTGCGGTGCGTCGGAATCACCGCGACGTCGAGCTTGTAGATCTCGAAGAACTCCGCGGCCTCGGTCTCGGCCGTGCCCGTCATGCCCGCGAGCTTCTCGTACATGCGGAAGAAGTTCTGCAGCGTGATCGTCGCGAGCGTCTGGGTCTCGCCCTCGACGCGCACCCCCTCCTTCGCCTCGATCGCCTGGTGCAGGCCGTCCGAGTAGCGCCGGCCCACCATGAGGCGGCCGGTGTGCTCGTCCACGATCAGGACCTTGCCGTCCTGGACGACGTACTCGACGTCCTTCTCAAACAGCGAGTAGGCCTTGAGCAGCGCCTGGATGCTGTGGATGCGGTCGTTCTTGGCGCCGTACTCGCGATAGGCGAGGTCGCGCGCCGTGATGCGCTGCTCGGGGGTGAGGTCGTCGCGGCCCTCGAGTTCGGAGAGCTGCCCGGTCAGGTCGGGAACGACGAACTGGTCCGGGTCGGTCGGCGACATCAGCGTGCGCCCCCTCTCGAGGAGGTCCACGTTCCGCGACTTCTCGTCGATCGTGTAGAGGAGGTCCTCGTCGAGTTCGTGCATGTTCTTGTCGCGCAGGAACTCGAGCTCGACCTTGTTGATGAGCTTCTTGAAGCCGGGCTGGTCGGACATCAGCTTGGTGAAACGCTTGTGCTTGGGCGCCGCGCGCTGGATCTGCAGCAGCTTCACCCCCGCCTCGTGCTCCTTGTCCTTGTCCTTCAGCAAGTCCTCGGCCTCGCTCATCGCGTTGGCCACCCAGCGCTGCTGCTCGCGCACGAGCTTCTCGATGTAGGGCTTCATCTCCGCGAAGCCCTGGTCCTCGCCTTCGACGGGCCCCGAGATGATCAGCGGCGTGCGCGCCTCGTCGACGAGGACGGAATCCACCTCGTCCACGATGGCGTAGTAGAACGCACGCTGGACGCGGTGCTCGGGACGCACCGACATGTTGTCGCGCAGGTAATCGAAGCCGAACTCGTTGTTCGTGCCGTACGTGATGTCGGCGAGGTACTGTTCGCGCCGGGTCGCCGGATCCATCTGGCTCTGGATGCAGCCGACAGTCAGCCCGAGGAACTTGAAGATCTGGCCCATCCACTCGCTGTCGCGCCTGGCCAGGTAGTCGTTCACCGTGACCAGGTGCA
>CAIXRL010000066.1 GCA_903921835.1 Candidatus Eiseniibacteriota bacterium
ACACGATGAGGACAGCGGCCGGTCGAGCTTCGGGGTACCCACCGAAGGTGGGTCCGGATGACGCGCAGATCGCACTCGCAGGCGGCGGGCTCGTGAATAGTCCAGGCTAGACGCGACGCGACCCCGGGTGCAACATGACCCGGACGTGTTCCGTATTCCAACCGTGCGTCGGCAGGCGTCGCGCACCCCCGCGGAGTCGTCGCGGGACCCGGTCGGCGGCCATTCACATTTCGCATCAAGAGGAGGTTTGAGGTGCTCTCGCTGCTCGTGCTCGCTGTTCTGTTCGTCGCCGCCCTGGTGGTGCTCAGCGTGCTGGCCGCGGTGACGAGCGTCGTGGGTTTCCTGATCTGGCTGCCCTTCCGCATCCTGGGCCTGGCGTTCCGGCTGGTCGGGTTCCTGATCGCGCTGCCGTTCCTGCTGATCGCCGGCGTCCTCGGGCTGGGCTTCATGCTCGTCCCCGTGCTGCCCCTCATCGGCCTGGGCGGGCTCGCGTGGTGGTTCTTCCGCGATCGCAAGCCGCAGCAGGGCTCGCACGCCAGCGTCGTCTCGTAGCGCACTTCGCCTGACCGGGCGAAACGCGGGGCGGCTCCCGGGTGACCCCCTCCGGGTCGCCGCCCTCTGCGTTAGGCGGGGACGATCTCTGGCGAACGCTTGAGGAAGCTACTGCTCGCACTCGGCGAGCCCTCGCCCTACGTTCGGGCAATCCCCTTCTGCCTCATCACGTTGCGCGGGCCATCGTGGACACTCTCAGCGACGACCCGCACCCCGTTGGTAACGGAGTTGGTACCGGTTGCGAAGTTCCGGTGCCCGCTTCGCCGATCCTCAGTGCTTCACGCATGACCGCTTCGTCACTCAGCCCGCCGTACCGCTGCGTCACCTTCACCGTCGCGTGCCCCATGGCCAGCTCGAGCGTCGGAAGCATCCCGCCTCGCTCCAACCACTGGCACGCGAACGTGTGCCGCGCGCCGGATCATGCCGAGTGTGATGCGACATTGGCCGTTCGGCCAGGGATTCTGGGCATTAGCGGCTTGAACGACTCGGCATATTCCGGCGTCCTCTTCCCGGGCGGCTCATTGCAAGCGCGCTCGGGAGGAGGCGACGATGGCACCCGAGTTCATGGGGTCCGAGACTGCCCGGCGATTGAGCGCCGGCCCGACGGCTCAACACGTTGACGGGTTCGTGGCGGCGCTTCGCGCGCAGGGCCTCGATGCGGCGAGCATTCGGTCGAAGCTGACATTCGTGGCCCAGTTGGAGCGCTGGCTCATGCGACGCCAGCTCCCGCTCACAGCGCTCGACGAAGCGCGGGTTCGCGAGTCTCTGCGTTCTCGTAGGCGCCGATGCCGGAGTGCCGCGGCAGCAGCCGCGACAACGCGCCACTTGCTCCGGCACTTGCGTGGGACCGCGGTCGTGTCATGGCACCCGGCGGCGCCACCTCGCCACGCCGCGTCCAGGGCGGAAGCCGCCTACGTCGAGTACCTGCGCCGCGAGCGCGCGCTGGCCGACGTCACCATCGCCGACTACGTGAACCTGGTTCGCCCATTGCTCGCCGGCCGTGGCAGCATGCAGGCTCGATCCTTCGCGCGCATCGAAGCACGCGACGTGACGCACTTTGTCGTGCAGCAGGCGCAGCGCCGAGGGTACCGCCAAAGCTGGTCCCTTCACGCTTCCTGACACGAGGGCGTGGCCTTCTCCGGGCGGGGGACGAAAGCCCATCGGGGCGGGCGCCCAGAACGCTTGGCAGGCGGAACAGGAGTACACTTTTCAGGAGCGCCCCTCCGCGGACGCAGTCTCGCTTTCCCAACCCAGTCCGGCGACCGCGCTGGCAGGCGGATCGCCTCGAGGTCACCATGTCCGTTCGCATGCGGACGCTCTCGGTCGCAATCATCGCGTGTGTGATTCCGCTGACCGCCTGCGTGGCCCGCGCACAGAGCTACCATCAGAACTATGCATTCGGCACCCAGGGTGGCGCCCCGGGGCAGATGGGCTCGATCAACGCCGTCGCGGCCCTGTGCGGGCCGGTGTACGTAGGCGACGTGACGAACTCGCGTGTGGACGTGTTCACCCCGTACGGGAGCTACTGGGCCTCCTGGTTCGGCCCCGGAAGTGGAGACGCCCAGCTGACGGACGGGCCTGCGGACCTGGCACTCAGCCCGGCCTCGTCCGGGGATCTCTACATCGTCGACCGCGGCAACTGCCGCATCCAGCGCGTTCACGACAGCATCTTCTCGTGGACCTACGTCGGCGCGTGGGGCAGCTACGGGAGCGGCGACGGCCAGTTCCTCTCGCCCACGAACATCGCCGTCGACGCGAACGGGTTCGTCTACGTGGGCGATCCGGTGGCGCACAGGATCCAGAAGTTCACGCGCGACGGCGTCTTCGTTACCCAGTGGGGCAGCGCCGGCAGCGGCGACGGGCAGTTCCTGTGCAACGCCGGCATCAGCGTGGACTGGTCGGGAAACATCGTCGTGGCCGACGAATGCCAAGGCAGGATCCAGGTGTTCTCGAGCTCCGGCGCGTTCCTGGGGGCCTGGGGAACACCCGGCGCCGCCGACGGGCAACTCCTAGGCCCCACCAAGGCCTGCTACTCCAGCGCGGGGAACATCCTTGTCGCCGACAAGGAGGGGAACCGCGTCGAGGTGTTCTCTCCCGCCCACGCCTACATCGGCAAGCTCAACAGTCCGGGAGGTTTCACCGGCCCCGTCGGGGTCGTGGAGGACTCAGGTCAGATCTGGGTCGCGGATGCCGGTCACGGCCAGATCAAGGGGTTCTTCTGGATCCCCAACGACGCCCTGCCCGTGAAACCGTCGACGTGGGGACGCTTGAAGGCTGAGTACCGCTGACATGGCGTGACCGGTCGTCGAGCTTGGTCACGGTGGTAACGGTCTCGCCGTCTTTACACGTCCCGCACTGTCCATCCCAGACCGCGGACACAAAGCGCCCCCACCGATTGGTATCCCGATGGGGCGCTTCGCATTGTGTGGCCGCGACGTCCGTTGGCTGCTTGGCTCGATTGGGTGTGACTTCACGCCCGAACGTTTGAGGAGGGCGATGCTCTGGCCTCCGTGGCTGGGCGCCGGGCGGCTGTCGCCCGCCCGCCGCGTCAGTTCGGACTTCGCGCACCGTGCGTCAGTCGGCTCATGCTGGCCCGACCGAGGCCCTTGATCACGTGGTGCATGCGCAC
>CAIXRL010000067.1 GCA_903921835.1 Candidatus Eiseniibacteriota bacterium
CGGCCGCGAGCAGTTCCGGCAGCAGCGCGCGCACGTCGCCGGGCGAGCCCTTCGCGCGCGCGACCGCCAGCGCGGGCTCCGGCCCGCGAGCCCCGCTCACCACCCACGGCGCGCCGGCGGTCAGGCACGCGAGCGCGAACGCGCGCACGTCCTCGCGCGAACGCGCATCCGCCAGCTCCGCCACGCCCGCGGGCGGATCGCCCACGCGCCGCGCCGCGTCGTCGGCGAGCATCCGCGATTCGAGCACGCGCAGCCGCTTCGCGAGCTCGTCGCGCTCCCCGGCGGCGCGCTCCAGGTGCGCGATCAGGTCGCGGTCCTTGAGCGTGCGGCGTTTCGCGGATTCGAGCAGCGCCTCGGCGCGCCAGGCGTGATCGCGCAGCGCGCGGGCACCGCACAGGAACGCCACGCGCACGTTGCCCCGCACCTTCTCCCAGCCCACGATCTTGATCGCGCCCACCTCGCCGGTGCGGCGCGTGTGCGTACCGCCACAGGCCGAGACGTCCCAGTCCGGGACCTCGACGACGCGGATGCGCTCGTGCGCGGCCGGGGCCTTGCGCAGGGCGAAGCGCTTCACGCCCTCGGCGTCGGTCCAGTGCAGCCGGATCTCGCGGTCCTCCCACAGCACGCGGTTCGCGGCGGCCTCCACCTCGCCCGCCGCGCGCCAGTCCATCTCCGCGAGCGACAGCTCGATGACGCTGCGCTCCTCGCCCAGCGTGGAGGACAGCGTCGCGGCGCCCGCCACACGCTCGAACGCGGCCGACAGCACGTGCTGGCCGGTGTGCTGCTGCATGTGGTCGAAACGCCGCTCCCAGTCGATCGCGCAGGGCTGCGATCCGCCGGCGGGCACGGCGTCGACCACGTGCCACACGCGGCCGTCCTCGGCCGCCTGCACGTCGAGCACGTTCGCCCCGCCGATGGTGCCGTGGTCGGGCAGCTGGCCGCCGCTCTCGGGATAGAACCAGGTCTCGCCGAGCTCGACCGCGGGCCGTCCGGCCAGATCGCCCACGTCGGTGATCCGCCCCTCGAAGCGCGTCGTGTAACCGTCGTCGTAGTACCTGCGCTCGCTCGCCACCTACGCCCCCCCTGTCGCCGCGCGCGAGACGCCCCAGCGCTTGAGCATGCGCCAGAGGGTCGTGCGCGAGAGTCCCAGCTGCTTCGCCGCTGCGGTCGCGTTGCCACCGTGGCGCGCAAGCACTCGCAGCGCGTGCTCGCGCGTGACGTCGTCCAGCGACATCGCGTCCCGCGCCGCCTCCGCCACCGCGAACGCGCGCGCCGCCGACTCGCCCGCCGACCCGCCCTCGCCAGCGCTGGCCGCGGTGCGCGGCAGGAGCCGCGGCGAGCGGATCGCCGTCGGCAGGTCGGCGGGTCCAATCACGGAACCCTCGGACAGCGTCACCGCGTGCTCGATCGCGTTCTCCAGCTCGCGTACGTTGCCCGGGTAGTCGTACTTCTCGAGCAGCGCCATGGCTTCGGGCCGGAACTCCAGCGCCCCGCGCTCCTGCCGGCGCGCCGCACGGTCGAGGAAGTAGGACGCCAGGAGCCCGATGTCCTCGCGCCGCTCGCGCAGCGGCGGCAGCTCGAGCTGGACCACGTTGAGCCGGTGGTA
>CAIXRL010000068.1 GCA_903921835.1 Candidatus Eiseniibacteriota bacterium
CGAAGCCCAGCCGCCCAGCGCCCAGGGCGTCCAGCTCATGTGGCGCCGCCAGCCGTGGCCGCGCGTTTCGCGGCCACGGCGGGCGGCGCCCTCGCGCGCCGCCGGCAGCGGCTGCCTGACGGTCTCCGCCCTCGGCCGCGGGCCGGGCTCGGGCTCGAAGCCCAGCGTCGCGAGCTCCGCATGGCACGAGTCGCAGCGCTCGAGGTGCTTCAGTACGAGGTCGCGTTCCACTCCGCGCAGTTCACGTTTCGTCCTGGGCCAGCTCGCCAGCATCGCGGCGGGGACATGCTCGCCCGCGGGCTCCTCCCAGTCCTCGCGGTCGGTCAGCGATTCGAATGATTCGCGGCAGGCCGCACAGCTCCCGAGGTGAGCCACGACGCGGGCTTCCGCACCGCCCGAAAGCAGGCCCGCCGCGAATGCGATCAGGGCGTCGGCGCTCGGGTGTCCGTCCGGCGGACGACTGGAGGGGCGGTCGGGGGGCGTCATCAGGAGGGACTCCCGGCAGAGGCTTCGAGCAGGTCCCGGTACGGAGCGAGGAACTCGCCTTCGCCGCTTGCCCGCTCGCGCAGCACGTCGAGGCAGCGCTTCCAGCGCTGAATGACCGTGTTGTGCTTCAGCCCCAGCTTCTCCGCCACGGTCTTCCAGGAACGCTCGGCGAAGTATGCGAGCGAGAGCTCGGCGCACTGCGTGGCGCCGGCTTCGACGTAGAACGCGTGAATGTCGAACCGCAGCCGTTCCAGCTGGTCGCGCGAGGGTGCGTCGTGAACGGGAACCTGGATGCCCTCGCCCTCCCCGTCGCCGTCCAGGGACTCCAGCGGGCGGAGCTTGCGCAGGTAGTCGATTGCCCTCCGGCTCGCGATCGTGTTCATCAGCTTGCCCCAGTTCTCGATCTCCAGCCGCCTGCTCGCGCGATCGAGTTCGATCCAGCACGCCGTCGCGAGGTCCTCGATGTCCTCCCGCGGGGCGCTGAACAGGACTCGCCTCAGCCGGCGGCGCAGGAACGCCAGCTGTTCGGCGGGGTCGGTCTCGAGGCGGGGCGAATCGGTCGTCGGCAAGAGAGCGCTCTGGAGGTCGTTCGCGGCTGTCGGGAGCGCGTCGGCGGCACGCCACTCCAGGGTCGAGCGAGGCGTCACAATCGTAGCAGTCTCGATCCCCGTTCCCAACCCGCGAGTGATCCGGCGACGGCGCCGCGCGCAGGCCCAGGGGCGGATGCGCGGCCGATGGCGTCGCGACGCGGTCGCGGCGGGCCGCCGCAGGACGTTGCTCGTGACGAGCGGGGCCGACCTGTGGAGCGATGAAGACGAGTTCACCGAAGACCCTCCTTCCGAGCGAGCGGGGCCCCCGGCCCCCCGGGGATCGCGCCAACCTTCTTCCAATCCGTCGCTCCGGGCGGGTGCGTGTGACGGAAAGGGCGGAGAGGGGCGGCCGCCCGCCCCGAAGCCGCCCGCGCCCGAGTCGCGTTCCCGCGCATCCTGTTGACCGGCTGCAAAGTGGCCGCGTATCGTCAGCCCGGACGATTCGTGAACCGCGAGCCGAGAGTGCGAGATGTGCGTCAGCCGCAAGAAGATCGGCCGGCCGGACCCACCTTCGGCGGGTACCCCGGAACCGTGTTGTCCACACGATGAGGACAGCGGCCGGTCGAGCTTCGGGGTACCCACCGAAGGTGGGTCCGGATGACGCGCAGACCGCGCTCGCAGGCGGCGGGCTCATGAATACTCCGGGCTAATGCCCTTTCGCCCTCCGTCCGGCCCCCGCAGGCGGAGGTGGCCGCCTTCTGCGCGAACGGACCCGGACCCGGCCACCGCCGGATGAACCCGGGAGCCGCCCGCGCAGCCGTTCCCACCCAGCCCCAAGCGGGGGAAGCATGTCGCGATTCGTATCGAGTCACCGGGGAGCGCTGATCCTGGCGCTCGCAGCCTCCATGCTGATGTGCGCGCGGTGCGCGGACGCGGGAAACGCCGCGCGCGCCACGAAGAAGGCCCCCGCGCAGCCGACGGCGGAGCAGATTCTCGAGCGCTACGTGCAGGCATGCGGCGGTCACGCGGCGTTCGACAGCATCCGCTCGCGCGTCTACCACGGCACGGTCGACTTGGGGCTGCCGGGGCTCACGGGCGACATGGAGTCGTATTGGAGCGCCCCGAGTTCGTTCTACCAGCGCATCCAGTTCTCAGCGATGCCCGGCGCCTCCGAGTTTGGGATGCGGGACACGCTTGTCTGGACGCGGAACCCAGGCCAGTCGGCACAGCGGGTCACGGGCGATCAGAAGCGCGACGTGCTGGCCGCGTCGAACCCGTTCCCCGAGATTGCGTGGCGGCAGAGCTACCGAAGCGTCCGCGCGGCGGGGCTGGACAGCGTTGACGCCCGTCCTGCGTTCCGGGTGGAGCTGACCGATCTCGCGGGACACGCGAGCTTCGCGGATTTCGATCCGGAGACGGGCCTGCTCGTACGCAGCACGACGCCAGCCGGTTCGGGAGGGATTCCCTCCGCGATCGCGCTCCCCTCGGACTACCGTGCGGTCGGGAGCGTGCGCGTTCCGTTCCGACTGGTGGAGAAGACTGGCGAGCGCACGATCACCACGACCTGGGAGGAAATCCAGTTCAACGTGTCGCTGCCGCCGTCCCGCTTCGAGCCGCCCGCCGAGGTCAAGGCCGGCCGTGAGCCCTGACGCCGGCGCTGGCGCGCTGCCGTGCTCGCCGGTTCACGTGCGCGGAGCCGGTGCAGCGCGTGCGCGTCTCGCTGTCATCGCGGCGCTGACCATGGCGCTCTGCGCCATCGGGGCCGCGAGTCCCGCCGCGATCGCCGACGCGCGCGCCGCGCCGACGGCGGCGCGCGAGGGTGCGGACACGCTCACCGCCCGGCAGTGGAGTGACTCGCTGGCCGATCTCGACCTGCGCGCGGCGCGTGGGTGCCCGTACGAGGATGCCGAGTCCACCGCGGTTCGCCTGACCCGCCGAGCCTTGCGCGAGCGCGGCGAAGTTTCCCACGAGGCGTTCGCCGCCCGGTTCTCCTTGATATCGGCGCTCGAGGCGGATCGGCGCGAAATGGACCCAGGCACGCTGGCGCTGGTGCGGGAAGGCTCCGTGTGGGCGTTGCGGGCGGCGCAGGCGGGCCGGGCGTCCGCCGACACCGCGGTCCGGCTCATGGATGCCGCCCTGGCCACGCTGCTGCTCGACCGCGGCGAAGACCTGGCGGCGCAGGCGCCGCTGGGCCGGATCCTGCGGGCGGACTCGACCGATCTGCAGGCGGCGCTCTGCTATGCCGCCATGGCGAGTCGTTTCACGAGGCAGTTCGATTTCGTGCGGGCGCAGGCACGGATCGAGCGAGCGCTCACGCTCGTGCGCCTGCCGAAGAACCGGCCCGCGCAGGTCGAGCCGGAGCGCATGGACGCGGGCCTGCTGGCCAACCTCGCTGCGATCGAGATGCTGCAGGGCAGGCTGTCCGACGCACGGCGTGACTTCGAGCGGGCGCAGGAACTCGCGGACCGGAGTTCGCTTGTGGGCACGCCCCCCCTGGCGACGCTGCTGACGAACCTCGCGACGAACTGGTACTACTTCGGGGAGCTCGATCGTGCGGCCACGTGCGTGGAGCGGGCGCTCGCCATCGAGAAGCGCTGCCTGCGCCCCGACCACCCCGACCTCGCGCTGACGGTGAGCAACGCGGTGGCGATCGCGCTGGCAAGGGGCGACCCCGGGGCCGGCTATCTGTTGCGAGACCATATCGCCGATCTGGAGCGTACGGGTGGGCCCGCCGCGCTCGAGCTGGTGGCTCCGCTCCAGAACCTCGGGCAGCTGGAAATGCAGCTCGGAGGGTACGACGCGAGCCGTCGCCTGTTCCTGCGGGCGCTTCACATCGAGGAGGCGCAGCCGGACAGCGCCGGGCCAGCGCTCGCGGCCACGCTCGGGTCGTTTGGAGATCTATGCGTGCATGCGGGCGCATTCGACGAAGCCCGCGGGGCCCTGCTTCGCTCGTTGAGGGTGCAGGAGGCGAGTCCCTACGGGCGCCGATCCGAGTCGATCTCGACGCTCAACAACCTGGCCAACATGTACCTGATGACCGATTCGCTGGAGCAGGCGGGCGCGTACTGCGACCGGGCGCTCGCGCTCGCGCGCGAGACGCACACCCGGCGCGCGAGTCCGGCGGTGGCGATGACCGGCGCCGCGATCGCCCTGGCCCGCGGGCGCGTGGAGGAGGCCGGCGCCCTGCTCGACTCGGTCCAGGCCACGGTCGTCGCGACGCTGCCGCCGCTGCACCCGGACCTGGCAGACTACTTCGGAGAGCGCAGCCGCGTGGCGGCCGCGCGGGGTGACCGCGCGTCGGCCCAGGCCACCGCGTTGCGCGCGTCGGCCATGTTGCGGCAGGACTTCTCGAATGTCGTGCACTGCCTGCCCGAGTGGCAGGCCATCACCTACGCCACGCGTTGCCGGCAGTGGCTGGACTTCGCACTCGGTCTGTCTCCGGAGGGTGCGGAGGGACGGGCCGCCCGGGACCTGCTCGACGGCGTGATCCGTTCGCGCGGCGTCGTGTTGGACGAGATGGTCGAACGTCATCGCGCGATGCGACTGTCCGCCGACCCGGGTCTGCGCGGTCTCGCCGACAGTCTCGGCCGGGCGCGCGAACGACTGGCGTACGCCTACCTGTCCGCCCCCTCGATCGAGAGCGCCGCTCCGGCCACCGCGATCGACAGCGTCTCGCGCGTGAACCGGCTCGCGCGAATCGCGCGGGCGGCCGCCGACAAGGAGCGGCTCGAGCTGGCCCTCGCGGACCGGGGCCACTCGTTTTGGTCGGCGCAGGGGAGCGGCCCCGGGGCGGACGATGTGATGGGGGCGCTGCCGGAGCGCAGCGTGCTGGTGTCGTACTACCGCGTCGCCGCGCGCCGCGGCGGGGCCGACGCCGGGCGCGGCCCGCAGGGCTCCGGCGACCGCTACGTCGCGTTCGTGCTGGCGCGCGGGGACACCGCTCCGGTACTGGTCGCGCTCGGCCCCGCGGTACGCATCGACTCACTGGTCGCGCGCTGGCGGCGCCGCGCGAGTCCCCCCGCCGGGACGTCGCAGGCGGCCGCGTTCGCGGCGTGCGAGGAGGCCGGCCGGACCCTGCGTCGCGCGATCTGGGACCCGGTGCGCCCGCGACTCGCGGGCGCGCGACGCGTCTTCGTGGTGCCGGATGCCGCGCTGGGCCTCGTGAGCTTCGATGCGCTGCCCGAAGACGGCACGCGTTTCGTCGGCGAGGAGGCGTTTGTGATTCACTTCCTCAACTCGGAGCGCGACCTCGTGCGCGACGCGGCTCCCGGCACGCGGGCCGGGTCGCTGCTGGCGGTGGGCGCGCCCGACTTCGACCGCGCGAGCGGGGCCCCGCGCCTGTCGGCCCATGACGGTTCGCTGCCGGGTTCGGCGACGGCCCTCTTGCCGGGCTCCGAGCCCGAGGCGCTCCGCGGCCGGCTCGGCGATTGTGCCTCGCTCGGGCAGGCGCGCTTCGTGCCGCTTCTCGGGGCGAGCCTGGAAGCGCGGGAAATCGTCTCGCTCTGGCACGGCGCGCGCGGGCGTAGCGCGCGGACGGCCGACATGCTGGTCGGCCGCAGTGCCACCGAGGCGGAGTTCAAGCGCCTCGCGCCCGGGCGAAGCGTGCTGCACGTCGCGACGCACGCGTTCGTCCTCGATGAGGAGTGCGCGGCGAGGAGCGTGATGCTCCCGCGGGCGCAGGGCGGCGACCCGGCCGCTCCGGCGGCCGAATTGGTGCGCGAGAACCCGCTGCTGCTGTCCGGGCTCGTGTTCGCGGGGGCGAATCGCCGCGCCCGGGCGCGCGACGGAGCGGACGACGGCATGCTGACCGCCGAGGAGATCGCCGCGCTCGACCTGGAGGGAACCCGGTGGGTGGTGCTCTCGGCGTGCGGGACGGCTCTCGGTGCCGTGCGGGCCGGGGAGGGCGTCCTGGGCCTCAGGCGGGCGTTCCGGATCGCCGGCGCCGGCACGGTGATCTCCAGCCTGTGGCCGGTGGGGGACGCAACGACGGTGTCGTGGATGCGCCAGCTCTACCTCGAACGCGGACTGGGCCACGCGACGATGGACGCCATGCACTCGGCGAACCTCGCGGCCCTGGGCCGGCTCCGCGCGCGCGGCGAGTACCCGTTCCCCGCGACGTGGGCGGCGTTCGTGGCCTCCGGGGACTGGCGCTGACCCCGGAGCGACAGGTCGGGCGGCCTGGGCCGGGAGAACGGGTTCGGGGCGTGACTGGCGCTGGTGCGCGAGTCGAGGGGGTCGGTCCCCGGCGTCGCTCCTGACCCTGCCGGGGATCCGCACGCGCGATGCGCGCCCGGTGTGAGCGAAGAGGCGTGACCCGGGTCGCTACCCCGTCGGGCCCGAATGTCCTGCCGCATCGCACCGTGGCCTCGATGCCGTCGGGGTCTGCCACTGTCCAGCGCACGCCCCCCCGGCGGTGCGTGTTGTGCGCCGCCGACGCGCCGGAGCCTCCGCCTCGCGATCGCGGCCCGCTCGATGGGCTTCGGGCCCGCGGCGCAGACCGCGCAAGGCCCCGGGGTGGTTGCGCGAGTGCAGTTCTCAACTGCGGAATCCGAAGGAGCTATCGGCGGCCGAGGCGGGGCAGATGGATGTCCGCGGCTCCGGGTGGCGAATCCCTCGGGGCGAGCGGGCGCAGACGACGCCCGGGGCACGCTCGGCAGCACATTGGTATGCCCCTCGGTATGCCCCTCGCGATTCGTGACGAAGTCCGCCTTCTCCCACGCCGGGAGCAGCTCGTGCGCGGCTGGAACACGACTGCCCCGGCGCGTGCTTCGCCGGGGCAGCCTTGAAGCAGAATCGCAGGTACCAGGCCAGGCGCTATTTCAGCAGGATCACCCTGCGCGTCTCGCGGATTCCTGGACCCGCCAACTTCACGAAGTACACGCCGGCTCCCAGCTTCGCCCCCGACTCGGCGGTTCCGTTCCAGACCACCGTCTCGGCTCCGGCACGACGCTCGCCATCCACGAGCTGGCGCACCCGCCGTCCGCTGACATCGTAAACACCGAGTTGGACGCGGCCCGCCTGCGCGAGGGCGAAGCTCACCGCAGTCGTGCCACGGGTCGGATTCGGCGCAGGCG
>CAIXRL010000069.1 GCA_903921835.1 Candidatus Eiseniibacteriota bacterium
CGTGCACGCGATCCCGAGCACCTTGGCCGCGAGCGGCGCGTCGAGCCCGAGCGCGTGCGGCGGCACCATGAGCAGCATCCACAGCGGCGAGGTGAAGCCCTCGGCGCGCGGCGGCGCGGCGTTGAACGTGGGACCGAGGCCAGCGGCGAGGTGGCGCGCGTAGCGCAGCGTGATGAACGTGTCGTCCACGGTGAACGGCCACAGCCGCCGCGCCAGCACGGTGAAGGCGGCCAGCGCCGCGAAGGCGAGCAGCGCGGCTGTCAGGCGCTGTGGCCGCATCCGGCTCATTCGGGTTAGCATGCGCGCGCTCGCGAAACCTTTCACCTGGATCCTCCATCCTCTCGCCACACCAGGAGACACGATGCCACGTCTGGTCGAATGCGTCCCCAACTTCTCCGAAGGCCGCCGCCGCGAGGTGGTGGACGAGATCATGAACGCCATCGCCGTCGTGCCGGGGGTCACCCTGCTCGATGCCGAGATGGACCCGGACCACAACCGCTCCGTGCTCACGTTTGCGGGTGAGCCGGAGCCGGTCATGGAGGCGGCGTTCCGCGCGGTCCAGTGCGCGGCCAGGCTGATCGACCTCAATCACCACACCGGCCAGCACCCGCGCATGGGCGCGACGGATGTCGTGCCGTTCGTTCCGGTGGAGAACTGCACGCTGGACGATTGCGCCGAGATGGCGCGCCAGGTGGGAGCGCGGATCGGGAGCGAGCTGGCGATCCCGGTGTTTCTCTACGAGGCCGCGGCGAGAACCCCGGCGCGCACGAGCCTGGCGGACGTGCGGCGCGGCGAGTTCGAGGGGTTGCGCGAGGCGGTCGGGAGGGACGCGGCGCGCAAGCCCGACTTCGGGCCCGAGGCGATTCATCCCACGGCGGGCGCAACCGCTGTCGGGGCAAGACGTTTCCTCGTCGCCTTCAACGCCAACTTGAACACCGGCGACCTGCGCGTTGCCAAGGCCGTCGCCGCGGCGGTACGCGAGCAGAGTGGGGGCCTGAAGAACGTGCGCGCGCTGGGATTCTCGATCGAGAACGGGCGGCGGGCGCAGGTCAGCATGAATCTGGTCAACGTGGACGCGACGCCGATCCACCGCGTTCTGGCGCTGGTTCGCGACGAGGCAGCCCGCCACGGCGCGGCCATTTCCGGTTGCGAGGTCGTGGGGCTCGTGCCCGAGGCCGCGTTGCTCGCGGCCGCCGAGCACGCGCTGCAGCTGGAGGGCTTCCGCCGCGACCAGGTGCTGGAGCTGCGTCTCAAACAGCCTCCGCTGACCGAGGCGGTGCCCATCGCCAGCTTCTTCGACCAGGTGGCCGGCCCCACGCCGACGCCGGGGGGCGGCACGGTGGCCGCGTTCGTCGGGGCGCTCTCGACCTGCCTGGCGACCATGGTCGCCAACCTCACCATGGGCAAGAAGAAGTACGCCGCGAGCGAGGCGGCCATGGTGGACCTCAAGCGCGAGGCGGACGAGCTGCGGCGCGAGTTGCTGGCGCTGGGCCGCAGCGACAGCGAGGCGTTCGATGCCGTGCTGCGCGCGCGGCGGTTGCCGCAGGTCTCCGCCGCCGACGTGGCAGCCCGCGACGCCGCCATCGCGGCCGCCGACCTGACGGCCGCCCGCGTGCCGCTGGAGACCGCCCGGGCCTGCGTGCGCGTGGGGGGGCTGGCCGCCACAGCCGCGCGGCTCGGGAACGTCAATGCCGTGTCGGACGCGGGGGTCGCGGGCCTGCTGGCGACCGCGGCCGGCGAAGGGGCGCTGCTCAACGTCCAAATCAATCTGAAGTCGCTCCCCGAGTCCGCCGATAAGGAGGTCGTGGCAGCCGACCTCGCTCGGACCCGGGCGGAATTGCTGGCAGTTGCGGCGCAATGCCGGGCCAACGTCGAGGCGGCTATGGGCTCATGAGAGAAGGCGATACCCGCCTGGACCGACGCACCTGGAGGTGCCTCGGGGAGAACCGGCCAACTTGGAAAAGGCGATCGACATCAAGCGTCGGGCCCAGCGCTGCATCCAGAACGGTGATCTGGATGGGGCGCTGAACGAGTACGAGAAGCTCGTCGGCTCGGAGGACTCCGACCCCTACAACTACGTGCTCCTGGCGGACCTGCTCTACAAGAAGGGTGACCAGGGCGCCGCGTCGGAGCGCTATCTGTGCGCCGTGGGCGCCTACGAGCAGGCCTCGCTGTACAAGAATGCGATCGCGGTGTGCAAGAAGATGCTGCGGCTTTCCCTGTCGCCCGCGAAGGTGCTCCAGTCGCTCGGCAACCTGCATGCGCTCGACGGTCTCTCGGGCGAGGCCGCGCTGTACTACGTCCAGTACGCCGAGCACATGGTGCGCTCCAGCGCGCCCATCGATGCCGCCAACGCGTTGCGCCAGGCCTTCGACGTCTGCCAGGACAACGTTCGCGTGCTCGAGCAGCTCTCCGAGGCTTGGCTGCTCGCCGGCGAGAACGGCAAGGCGGGTCAAGTCCTGCTCGAGGCCGCGAGTCACTACCGGGAACGCGGGACCGAGGCCGATGCGCGCCGTTGCACCGAGCGCGCGGCGCACCTCGATCCGGCGCCGGGCGCTTCGCCCGCTGCCGCACCGGCCGGCGATGCCCCGCCTTTCGCGATGGCGCCCGTGCCGATTCCGGCCGCCGATTCCGCGCCGCGCTCCGCGGAGCCGACGGATCACGGCGCCGTCGATCTGTCGCACGAAGGCGGCGCACCGCCCTCGCGCGGAGACGCGCTGGCGCCCGCGCCGCCGCTCGAACTGGAACGCCTGCAGGGCCTCGAGAGCGGCCGCCACGAGGCCGCCCGGCCGGTGGATGCCGCAACTCCGCCGCAGCCCGGGGCGCCGGCGCCCGAATCCGTCGCGACCGCGCGGGACGCCGCCGCGCACGCCGCGGGCGATGTCGATCGCGGCCCGGCGCCCGACGAGGCCGTCGTGCTCGGGAGCGACGAGGGCGCGGTGGAATACGTGATCGAGGACGAACCCGAAACGGCGGATGCCGTCCCGGGCGACGAGGTGCTCGCCGACGGGATACCCGACGACGAGCCGGTCTACGAGATCGCCGAGGACGAAGTCGTATCGTTCGACGCGCCCGCCGCGGCCGTGAGTCCCGGCGAGCCGGTCCACGAGATCGCCGAGGACCCGCTCTCGACGTCCGCCGGGACGCCCGCGGAGCCTGGCCTGGCGTTCCAGCCGCCCGCGGCCGCAGACGAAACCGACCCGACGGCGGAAGAGATCGAGCTGGCCGAGGTCGAGATGCTGCTCTCGAGCGCGCAGGAGCAGTTCCGCGCGGGCGACCGCGACGACGCTTCGCACACGCTGGCGCGCGCGGCGCAGGCGTACGAATCTCTGGAACGCTTCGAGAACGCGGCGACCATCTACCGCAGCCTGGGCAGGGGCGCGCACGCGACGCCCGAGCTCCTGGAACTGTGGCTGGGCAACTGTGAGCGGCGTCACGATGCGCACGAGGGCGCGACGGTGGCGTGCGACCTGGGCGACCGCGCGCTCAACGACGGCGACGAGAACGGCGCGCGCGGCTGGTTCGAGCGCGCCATGGCGCTGGACGGTGACAGCGAGACCGCCCGCCGCCGGCTGGAACGGCTGGCGCAGGCCAGCGCCGCGAGCGCGGCGGTGGCCGTGGCGACCGCCGCCGCGGCCGAGGATGCGGCTCCGCCGGCACCCGCGTCGCA
>CAIXRL010000070.1 GCA_903921835.1 Candidatus Eiseniibacteriota bacterium
AGGGCGAGGCCCAGAGCATCGTGACCGCCGACATCGGCTGCTACACGCTGGGCGCCCTGCCGCCCTACGACGCCATCGAGTCCTGCGTCTGCATGGGCGCCTCGGTGAGCATGGCCAAGGGCGCCTCCGAGGCCGGCTTCCACCCCACCGTGGCAGTCATCGGGGACAGCACCTTCCTGCACTCGGGGCTCACGCCGCTGCTCGACGCGGTGCACGAGGACACCGACATGACGCTGCTCATCCTCGACAACCAGACCACGGCCATGACCGGCGGACAGGAGTCCATCGCGCCGTCCTCGCGCCTGAAGGACATCGTGCTGGGGCTGGGGGTGAAGCCCGAGCACCTGCACGTGGTCGAGGTCATGCCGCGCAAGGTGCCGCAGATCGCCGAACTGCTGCGCGGCGAGCTCGCGCACCGGGGCCTGTCGGTGGTCATCGCCGTGCGCGAGTGCCTGGAGACCGCGCGCCGCAGGCGCAAGCTGGTGGACGTGAAGCCGTCATGAAGTACGACATCATGCTGGCGGGCGTGGGCGGACAGGGCGTGCTCTCCCTGGCCGCGCTGATCGGCCGGGCCGCCGTGGCCGAGGGCCTTCAGGTCAAGCAGTCCGAGGTGCACGGGATGGCGCAGCGCGGCGGCGCGGTGCTCTCCCACCTGCGGCTCTCCGACCGGGTCATCGCGAGCGACCTCATCCCGCTCGGCACGGCCGACCTGATCCTCTCCATGGAACCGCTCGAGAGCCTGCGCTACGTCGCGTACCTCTCGCCCGCGGCCGCCGTGGTCACGTCGGTGGATCCGTTCATCAACATCCCGGACTACCCGCCGACGGACGAGGTCCTCGCCCGGCTGCGACGCCTGCCACGCGCCGTGCTGGTCGAGGCCGAGCGGCTCGCGCGCGAAGCCGGCGACGTGCTGAGCAAGAACACCGTCATGGTCGGCGCCGCGGCGCACCTGCTGCCGCTGCGGCGCGAGTCGTTCGACGGCGCCATCCGCCAGACCTTCGGCGCCAAGGGCGACCGCGCGCTGGAGGTGAACTTCGCCGCCTTCGAGGCGGGCTGGAGGGCCTCCGCGTGAGCCTCGACCGGACGCGAATCGAGAGCCTGCTCGCGAACGCGCGCCATCGCACCGCGGGCGTGCTGACCGAGCCCGAGGGCATGGACCTGCTCGAGGCCGCCGGCATCCCCGTCCCGAGGCGGCTGATGCTCGCGGGGTCGGCGGACGCGGCGCGCCTGGACTCGCCGCCCTTCCCGGGCGCGCGCGCGGTGCTCAAGGTGGTCTCGCCGGGGATCCTCCACAAGACCGAGGCCGGCGGCGTTGCCTTCCTCGACAACACGCCCGGCGCCCTGCGCGCCGGCCTCGCCGAGCTGGAGCGGCGCTTCGCCGGGCAGGAGGTGGACGGCTTCCTGCTGGTGGAGTTCGTCCCCCACCAGGCCGGGCCCGGCCACGAGCTGCTGCTCGGCACGCGCTGGACCGCCGACTTCGGCCCGGTCGTCACGCTGGGCGCGGGCGGCATCCACACCGAGTTCCTGGCGCAGAGCATCCGCGAGGACCGCTCGCTCGCGCTGCTCTCGCCCGGCCTCACCGGCGCCGGGGAGATCGAGCGCGCGCTGTCGAGGGTGGCGGTCGTGCGACTGGTGACCGAGCCGCGGCGCGGCCGCCCGGCGCTCGTGCCGCTGGCCCGGCTCGCGGAGCTCGTGAGCCGCTTCCTCGAGCTGGCCGCGGCGTTCGTGCCCGACCCGATCGCCGAGTTCGAGATCAACCCGCTGGTGCTCGCGGACGGGCGCTTCGTCGCGCTCGACGCCCTGCTCAAGCTCGGGCCGGACCCGCGCGACGCGCGGGCGCCCCTCCCGGCGCCGCGCCCGGTGGCGAAGATCGGGCGGCTGCTGCAGCCGCGCACCGCCGCGGTGATGGGCGTGTCGGAGAAGGGCATGAACCCCGGGCGGCAGATCCTGCGCAACCTGCTCGCCGA
>CAIXRL010000071.1 GCA_903921835.1 Candidatus Eiseniibacteriota bacterium
CGCCAGGAACCGCGTCGCCACGCACAGCGCCACCGCCCAGCGCGCCGCCGCCGGCACGCCCAGCCGCCGCACGCCGCGCGCGACCACGAGCAGCAGCAGTGCGCTCACCGCGACGTTCACCAACAGCAGACCCTGCGGGCCGCCCACCGTGGCGGCGAGGCCACCCACCAGGTGGAAGAGCGGCGGGTAGAAGTACGCGAATCCGCCGTAGAGCCCTGGCACCGAATCCGGCAGCGCGCCGTGCACCGACACCCAGCGCGCCACCCAGGCGTGAAAGCACTCGTCGGTCTGCAGCCGTGCCGCGAGCGCCTGCGGCGCCAGGCGCGCAAGCCAGGCGAGGCCCAGCGCCAGCGTGGCAAGGTCGGCGAAGCGCTCCCACGGACCGGGGGCGGCGTGCGAAGTAGCGTTGGCAGTCATATCCGCAGGCGGGTGTCCTGTCCCGGAGGTGAGGCAGCGATTTCAGCCGAGGAATCGTGGGCTCGGGCAGGACGCGACGACGAAGTCGTACGCGGGGATTCGTCGAGGAGGAGCAACGCAGCCCGGGGCCACGAACACCGGTTGAATCTCCGCGGGACCTCTGGGACAGGACAGTAGCCCGGACCCTTCATGGACCGCCAGCCGGGAATGCGAGACGAGTCTCAGCGGCAGGAAGGCAGGCCGCGCCGCAGCCGCGTTGTTCACGCGATGTGGATAGCGACCGGTCGGGCTTCGCACCGCCGCGCCGCGCGCCGCGCCGTTGCTCGCAAGAGCGGCACCCCGGGGACGCGCCGGCCCCCTGGACGTCGAGGATTGGGCGCCTGGGACGCATCGAGCGGCGTGCGCGTGATCCCGGCGCGGGGTCGCCCGCCGCGAGGCGCCGTGCAGGCACTGCACGCGGGCGCCGTTGCTGGGCGCGGCGGCGATGCCGGCTCTCCTCCGCGACCAGGCGGTCCGCCCCGGGGCCAGGCGGTGAGGGAAGGCCGCGAGTCGCAGCGCGGCAAAGCCCTCCGGCTGCAAGCAGCCGTTCCCGGCAACCCACCTTCAGTGCCGCGCACCCTGGCGGCCCGACTCCTGGACATCTGGAAGTTGAGAGGCGTCCAGCGGGCGTCCGCAGGCTCGGGCGCACACAATCGCATCCCCGCTGATCGCTCAGCCGGAACGAATCGGACCGAAAACCCGCCTGGGTGGCAGGTCTCCGGTCCGGAGAATCAAGCCCGGTCCGAGACGGACCGGTTGCAGGGAAACCGCCTACAGAGCGACCGAAATGGCCAGCTTGGTGCTGTAGAAACCGACACCGAACCCAGAGCCCTTGGCGTCAGGCACCGCCGGGGTGGCCGACCACTCCTCCTTGATCGTACGGCTGGCGGACGAGAGGCCGAACTGGTATTCGCCGCCGAGGCTGACGCTCTCCGTGAAGAACCACTGAAAACCGACCAGCCCGGCCACCATGAACCCCGTGTTGCTCACGGTCGTGGAAAATTCCCTTCTGGCGACACCCGTCATGTCCAACGGATGCGTGAACTCCTCCTTGTTGCTGTCCATCGCGAACCCGACGTCCGCGCCCACGTACGGGGAAACAGTCTTGGAGGTACCCATGTGCTGCTCGACGGCCACGTCCAGCCCAAACTGGCTCGAGGTCACCTTGCCGTCGGTCCAATACGGCACACCGTCTACCGTCGTGCTTCCGATCCCGAGGCTCACGCCCGGACGGATAGCCAGGTTGTCCGACATGTAATGCCGAACGGCGATCCCACCCTGGTACGTGTCCAAGCTCAGGGTGTTGAGTCCAGAGAATCCGAACAGCAACTCGTTGGATGCCTTGGTGGCCGCGCCGGCCACCGAACTTGCGACCAGCATGAGCAAGCAGGCGATAGACAGACAGCGTTTCATCGGGAACCCCTCCTTAGGTTGACCTTTCGCACGCGGCGCACCTCGACGCGCGCAACTCCGAACTCCGCATTTTGCGCAAGTTCGGAAGACTCGCTTCGTGGCTTCCGCCACCGTCGCGGATTATAGGCATCGGCCCCAAGAGCGCAACTACCATACGCAACTGCCGTGGGCCGCCGCCGGGTGGCGCAGGAACGCAGGCGCCGGAACCCCCTCCCGGGGTGCCGCCGGACTTCCGCAGCTCGGGGCCTCCCTTCTATGTTTCCCAACGACTTAGCGCGCTAGATTGGCACCACATCGAGTCCCCAGGCCGGACTCCGAAGTCGTTGGGGGAACCCCATAGGCCGGGTGGTCGGGCGCAACGAACTGGACCCGGCCCCATTCGCAGCCGACACGGAGCCCCCGCGCCCCAAACCCGCGGACAGCGCCGGGCCGACCTCCGAGCGCCGGGGGTGCAGCCCGGTGCGGCCACACGGATGCGCGAGTCGCACCGCTCCTCTTGGCGCCTGTCCCGGCGCACGGGCCGCGAGGACCCTTCCACATCACGCTCGCTGTCACCCTCGCCGTGGCGCGCCCGATCGCTCCACGCGCCCACGGCAGACACCCGGGTTGGAGCCACGAAGCAAACACGGCGATCACGGCGGCAGTCACGGCGGCGGGTCTTGACCCTCCCCAGGCCCCGCTCCTACCCTCCCGCCATGCCCATCGTCCGGATCGCCGACCTGCGCCTCAAGGCGCGTCGCGCCAGCGTCACCTGCAACGTCGGCGGCGTGCCCGTCGGCAGCTCGCACCCCGTCGTGGTGCAGTCCATGACCAACACCGGGACCGCGGACGCCGCGGCGACCGCGGCGCAGATCGCCGCGCTCGCGGCCGCCGGCTCCGAGCTGGTGCGCATCACCGTGAACACGCGCGAGGCCGCCGCGGCGGTGCCGGAGATCCGCCGGCGCCTGGCCGACCTGGGCGTTGCCGCGCCGATCGTGGGCGATTTCCACTACAACGGGCACCTGCTCCTGACCGAGTACCCCGGGTGCGCGGCCGCGCTGGACAAGTACCGGATCAATCCCGGCAACGTCGGGGCCGGGCGGCAGCACGACGACAACTTCCGCCGCATGATCGAGGTGGCCGTCGCGCACGGCAAGCCCGTGCGCATCGGCGTCAACTGGGGCTCGCTCGACCGCACGCTGCTCACCACGCTGATGGACGAGAACGCTCACAGGGCTCAGCCGAACGCAGACCGCGAGGTGGTGCTCGAGGCGATGGGCGAGAGCGCGCTGCGCTCGGCCGCGCTCGCCGAGAGCTTCGGCCAGCCGCACGACGCCATCGTGCTGTCGGCCAAGGTGAGCGACGTGCGCGACCTGGTGCAGGTGTACCGCGCGCTCGCAGCGAGCTGCGACTACCCGCTGCACCTCGGGCTCACCGAGGCCGGCCTGGGCACCAAGGGCATCGTCGCGACCACGGCGGCGCTGGCGGTGCTGCTGCACGACGGCGTCGGCGACACGATCCGCACCAGCCTGACGCCCGTCCCGGGCGGTGACCGCGCCGAGGAAGTGCGGATCTGCCAGCAGATCCTCCAATCGCTCGGCATCCGCCACTTCACGCCGCAGGTCACCAGCTGCCCCGGCTGCGGGCGCACCACCAGCACGTTCTTCCAGACGCTGGCCTCGCAGGTCACCGCGCACATCCAGCAGCGCATGCCGGTGTGGTGCGAGCGTCACCCGGGCGTCGAGCAGCTCAAGGTCGCGGTGATGGGCTGCATCGTGAACGGCCCCGGCGAGAGCAAGCACGCCGATATCGGCATCTCGCTGCCCGGCACGGGCGAGGACCCGCGCGCTCCGGTCTACGTGGACGGCAAGCTGGCCGTCACGCTGAAGGGCGAAAACATCGCGGGCGACTTCGCGCGCATGCTGGATGAGTACGTGGAGAAGCGGTACGCGGCTCGCTGAGGCCACCCACGTTCTCCACCCTGCCTTCACACACGTACCGGCATGGCGGCGGGATCGCCCTGCTCCCCCGACGTTTCGCCCCGGCTCAGCCCGCCCCGCCCCTCGCTACCCGCGCCCGAGCCTCTCCAGCACCGCCCGCGCGAGCGCCGTGAGCGACGGATCGCGCGCGCCCATCACCAGCACGACGTCGCCGCGCTCGGCGATCTGCGCGATGCGATCCACCAGCCACTCGCGCGAGGGGGCGAACTCGGCGTTCGCGCCGCGCTCGGCCATGTCGCGCACCAGGTCGGCTGACGAGAAGTCGCGCACCGCGCTGCCGCCGGCGTAGAAGACCTCGAGCAGCCAGGCCCGGTCGTCCGGCCGCAGGTCGGCCGCGAACGTCTCCACGAAGTCCTCGCGCAGGAAGCGCGTCGGGCCGTAGCCGTGCGGCTGGTAGACCGCGAGCACGCGCCGGCCGCGCAGCCGCGCGGTGGGCGTGGAGACGGCGGCCATGGCCGCGCCGCTCGCCGCGTTCCAGGGCGTGGCGCGGCGATTCCAGTCGCTGGGCGTCGCGGGCGGCGTCGAGGTGGTGGACGACTTCGCGCACAACCCCGCCAAGGTGCACGCCGCGCTGCTCACCGCGCGGCTGCGCGGCCGGCGCGTGCTCGCGGTCTACCAGCCGCACGGCTACGGCCCGACGCGCTTCCTGCGCGAGGACTTCGTGGAGACGTTCGCGGCCGACCTGCGGCCGGACGACCGGGCCTGGCTGCTC
>CAIXRL010000072.1 GCA_903921835.1 Candidatus Eiseniibacteriota bacterium
ACACCATGCAGATGGCGAGCGTCTTGGTGATGTACTCGGCGACGGCGAGCAGCTGCGGCATGGGCTCGAACGGCTTGCCCATGTAGTCCTGGTCGAGACCGGCGACGATCACGCGCTTGCCCTGCCGCGCGAGCTTCTCGCAGGTGTCCACCAGCGTGGGTCCGAGGAACTGGCCCTCGTCGATGCCGATGACCTGCGCCTCGTGCGCCCAGCGCAGGATCTCCTTGGCGTTGCGGACCGCGCGCGAGGGAATGCGCACCTCGTTGTGCGAGACGATGTGGTCCTTGGCGTAGCGGTCGTCCACGAAGGGCTTGAAGATCTCGACGCGCTGGCGCGCGATCTGCGCGCGCCGCAGGCGGCGGATCAGCTCCTCGGTCTTGCCGCTGTACATGCTGCCGACCACGACTTCGATCCAGCCGGTGCCGGCGCGGGGTGGAATGTGTTCGTCCATGGGAAGCGCAGGCTATCCCGGGGGCTCCGTACGCCGCAAGCGCGGCGCCACGGCTTGCCGCGGCGCCCCATCGTGCCCCGGCGCCCCGTCGTGCCGCGCCCAGCGATCGGGTCCGGGCGCGACAACTGCCGGGAAGTCCGCGCGTTGGCCGCCCCCTCAAGTTATCCGGCCGCAAACCGACACTACGAGTTGCCCGGAACTCTCGCTGGCGGATTCCGGGAGCGAGGCAGCCCGTGCCAGCTGGGAAGGCAGACCCAGGGAAAGGTGGTGAGGTATGAGTTCGCTGGTTGGAATCATCACGAACACCACCCAGACGGTGCACGCGGTCTCGGCGATGAAGAGAGTTGTCGCCGCGTCCAACACCCCGCCCACGAGGGACGCCGATGGTGACGGCGATCACAGTCCACCCGGGGGCAACAGTATCGGTGCCCCCGGCATGGGCGGGCTGATCGACCTCTACGCCTAGCAGGGAAGCAACGCCGAACCGGCCGCGGTGCGAAAGCGCCGCGGCCGATCGCAACTCGGCGGCGCGATGCAGCGGCGGCGGGTCGTCCGCAATCGCGGCGCGCGAGCCGCATTCTTCGGCGCACAACTCACACCGCGCGAATCGTCCGCCCCGGCTCGGCGCGGCCGGCTTCGAGGATCGGCCGCAGCTGCCGGGTGGGGAATGGCGGCCAGTGTTTGCAGCGCCCCGCCGCGCGCGGGTCGTTTGCCAGAACCTGACCGGACCGGCGCGCGAAAGCAGGGACCTCGAAGCGGCCTTGCGCGTCTCTTCCATGCACGGCGCGACCGTATCTCGCTGGCGTTGCCAGTCACCCTGGCAAGGACGCGGACGTAGAACCGCATCCCGAATGGCGCGCCGTGCGTTCTTTCCGCGCGAGGCCGCGCCGCAGGCCGGCTCCCGCACACCGATTCCGGGGAGGGTTTCCGACATGCAGCAGCTTCATCGTTCCGCATTCGTGGCCGTGATGTTCGCCGCGCTCGTCGTGGCTCCGCGAGCCCGCGCGGCCGATCCCGTCCCCACGGGCGCGCACGCCGTGCCGGCCGCGCCGCTCGATTCCCTGCGCGCTCCGGCGCCGGGCGGGCAGGCGGCCGCGGTGATCGCACCGCTCCGGTCGGGCCTCGCGCTCGATGGCATCTGGATGTTCGACGCCACGCACTCCGACGATCCGATGAAGGTGATGCAGGCGTCGCGGCCGCAGGGCGGCGGTGGCGGCGGACGCTCGGGCGGTGGCGGTGGCTTCGGTGGTGGCGGCGGCTTCGGTGGTGGCGGTGGTGGCCGGCACGGTGGTGGCGGTGGCGGCTTCGGCGGCGGGGGTGATGGTGGCGGCTACGGCCGCGGCGGTGGCGACGCCGGCGCCGGCGGCGACAACGCGGACCCGCCGGCGGAGAACCGTCCGCGCGGGCCCTCACCCATGGCGCGCGTGATGCGGCCGGCGAAGAAGCTCGTGATCGACATGCAGGCCGACCAGGTCAACGTCTCCGAGGACGAGAACGCGCCACGTCCCTACGCGATCGCGGACAGCCTCAAGGCGCACAATCACGAGCTGGTCACCGGGAACACCTCGGCGCAGTGGAAGTCCGGCCAGCTCGAGATGGCGCAGGTGATGGGCCAGCGCGGCAAGCTGGTCGAGACCTACGAACTGTCGAAGGACGGCAGGACGCTGACGATCCGCGCGCACCGCGACGGCGGGGCGGGCGGCGCGCCGAACCCGACCCTCACGCGCGTCTACACGCGGTACGACGGCGAGTAGTCGCGTCACCGGGGGCACCCCGCCCCGTTGATTCCCCCGAGGGCGGGGGCGCCGCCCCCGCGGCGCTGCTCCCCGGTGCTTCGTGCATGCCCGTGCCGGACGAGGGCGCCGGCCCGCCTTCTTGCCGCGCCCGCCGCGGAGTATGCTGCCTTCCGCACGACGCCCGGCAGGCTGGCGCGACCTCTCAGCGCGCAGGACGGCCGCCGCGGGCGCCGGGCATTGGGGAGGAGTGTATGACCGCCATCCGCCTCGGCCGCGAACGACTCGGCCGTCTCGAAACCGCCACGCAGCTCGAGTGGCTCGTCACCAACGGCATCGGCGGGTACGCCGCGGGCACCGTGGGCGGAGCGCTCACGCGCCGCTACCACGGCCTGCTCATCGCGTCGCTCAAGCCGCCGGTGGAGCGCACGCTGCTGCTCGCCAAGCTCGCCGAGCGCGTGCACTTGGGCGGCCAGTGGGTGGATCTCGACCTGAACTTCTGGGCGGGCGGGGTCACGAGCCCGCTGGGCCACCTGCACCTGGAATCGTTCGAGCTCGAGGGCGGCGTTCCGGTGTGGACGTGGGCGCTGGGCAGCACGCGGCTCGAGAAGCGCGTGTGGATGGAGCAGGGACAGAACACCACGTACGTGCAGTACCGGCTCGCGGCCGCGCCGGGTCCTGTGACGCTGGCGCTGCGCGCGCTTGTGAACTGCCGCGACCACCACGACACCTCCTCGCACGGCGAGTGGGCCGCGCGCACCGAGACGGTGACGGGCGGGCTCATGGTCCGCGCGCACGAGAAGGCGCCGGCCCTGTGGATGTTCGCCGAGGGCGCTGACGCGGCGCCGGCGAACGTCTGGTACCGCAACTTCGTGCTGCCGGTCGAGACCGCGCGCGGGCTCAGCGACCGCGAGGACCACGTGCTCGCGGGCGAGTTCACGCGCGTGCTGGAGCCGGGTGAGGTGCTCACGTTCGTCGCCAGCACCACGCACGACGCCGGCCGCGGCCCGCTCGCGCTCGCCGGCGCTCTGCACCGCAGGCGCGGGCACGAGAAGGCGCTGCTCGAATCCTGGGAGCAGGCGCAGGGCAAGCTCGCGAAGCAGGCGCCGGCGTGGATCCGCCAGCTGGTCCTGGCGGCCGACCAGTTCGTGGTCGAGCGCTCGCCGGGCGGCGAGGAGGCACTTCGCGGGTCGCCGAACGCGCCGCGCAGCGTGCTCGCGGGCTACCCGTGGTTCACCGACTGGGGCCGCGACACCATGATCGCGCTGCCGGGACTGGCGCTCACCACGGGCCGGCCCGAGATCGCGCGTGCGGTGCTGCGGCTGTTCGCGGCCAACGTGGACCGCGGCATGCTGCCGAACTACTTCCCCGACGACGGCTCGCCCGCGGAGTACAACACCGTGGACGCCGCGCTGTGGCTCTTCCAGGCGGCCGAGGCGTACGTGAACGCGACCGGCGACCTCGAACTGCTCGAGGAGATCTATCCCGCGCTCGAGGACATCGGCGCGTGGTACGAGCGCGGCACGCGCTTCGGCATCCAGGTGGATCCGCGCGACTGGCTGGTGACGCAGGGCGCCGACGGCGTGGCGCTGACGTGGATGGACGCGCGCGTCGAGGACTGGGTGGTGACGCCGCGCAAGGGCAAGCCGGTCGAGATCAACGCGCTCTGGTACAACGCGCTCATGTCCATGACGCGGCTCGCGCGCAAGCTGGGCCGCCAGGAACTCGGCTACGACGACATGGCGCGCCGCGTCGCGAACTCGTTCGCGCGCTTCTGGAACCCCGGGGCGAACTGCCTTTTCGACGTGCTCGACGGTCCGGACGGACCCGACGCCTCGCTGCGGCCGAACCAGCTCCTCGCCTGCTCGCTGCCCGACTCGCCGCTCGACACGCAACAGCGTCGCGCCGTGGTGGACACCGTGGGCCGGCACCTGCTGACGTCGTACGGTCCGCGCACGCTCGCGCCCTCGGCGCGCGAGTACCGCGGGCGCATGCTGGGCGATCGCCGCACGCGCGACGGCGCGTACCACCAGGGCACCGTGTGGACGTGGCTGCTGCCGCACTTCGCGCTCGCGCACTGGTCGGCCTATGGCGATCGCGAGGAGGCCTTGCGCCTGCTCGCGCCGCTCGAGGACCTCATGCGCGCCATGGCCGTGGGCACGCTGCCCGAGGTCGCGGACGGCGACGCGCCGCACGCGCCGCGAGGGTGTTTCGCGCAGGCGTGGACGGTGGCGGAGACGCTGCGCGCGTGGCACACGTTGTCGGCCGCGAAGTCGAAGCGGCCGGGCGTGACGGCGAAGAGCGCGGCCAGGAGTGCGGCGAAGCGGCGTCGCGCCATGGTCAGCGCCGCGAAGTAGCCGCGGCACGAAACGCGAAGGCCCGCGCGGATCGCCCGCGCGGGCCTTCGTGCGCTGCGTCGCGGCTCAGGCGACGAGCGGCGTTCCCAGGTGCACGCCACGCTCGCGCAGCAGTTCG
>CAIXRL010000073.1 GCA_903921835.1 Candidatus Eiseniibacteriota bacterium
AGCGCGAGCCAGGCGTCGGCGAGGAGCTCCTGGCGCTCCGGATACAGGAGCGCGGCCACCTGCAATAGCACGTCGCGCTGCCGCGTGTGGCGCGCGTCCAGGTCCCAGAGCGCGCTGAGGTAGCCGTACACGTGCGGGAATTGGAGCAGCGGCGTCTGCACATTGCCCATCACGCCCGCGAGTTCCGCGGCATACGGGACCATGCGCTCGATGGCCCCGTGGACCGCGTCGATGCTCACATTCGTCGTAGGATACGACGGCTCGTCTTCGATCGCGCCATACGGGAGCAAGACGGTCTTCCCGAGCACGCCCATCTCGCGGCACATCGGCAGATAATCAAAGAGGCCGCTGACCAGCGACCACGGCTCCGGCAAGTCCTGCTTGAGCAGGCGGACTGTCTTGCGTTGGTGCTCGACTTTGCTCGGGCCTGCGTCCCCCCAGCCCATCCACATCCAGTTGATGAGCTTCGTGTCGCGGCCGTGGATATTGTGCTGGTCGAGCGCCGCGCGGCAGCCCTTGAGCACCTTGACATAGTCCGCGAGCGAGCTGCCGCCGCCGTAACCAGGGTCCGAGTCGATGTTGCAGACACCGTCCACGTTGTCGAGAATGCGATAGAGCGCCGCGCGCGACTTCATGATGGCCGCGAAGTGCTCCGGCTTGCCGGGGTTCAGATCTTCCTGCGCGGGGCGCCAGTACGGCCGGTAGCGCGGATCGCGCACGCCGCAGTCGTTCTTGGCGACGCGATTCGTGCACTGCATGATCCAGACTTCCATACCCTGCTGCTGCTGCGCATATTCGACGACCCGGCGGCACTCGCGCAGGTACTCCTCGTCCTCAGGAGAGAGCGGAACCGGCATGATCTCCATGAACGGCCAGAGGTAGAACAGGTTGACGCCCTGATACGTCAGGATGTCGAGGTAGTGCTTCCAGTCGGCCTCTTTCCAGCTACGGAAACCGTGCGGGTAGCCAATCGGCCAGCCGTTGAGGTGCATGCCGCGCTTGGCGATGCTCGGCCGGCTCACCAGGTCCAGCGGGCCCGCGAGGAAGGGTGTCGTGTCCGTGACCGAGATCATTCCGGCCAGGCTGGCCAGCCCGAATTTGGTCCCCGCGGGCGCAGCGCCAGCAACCGCGACACAGGTCCGACCATCGCGCACTTGGGACTTGATGAGGAAGCCCTCGGCGCCCAATTGGTGCAGCGCCAATCCGCTGCCGAGTGCTTGCTCGGCGAGTTTGGCCCCAACGACGATGTATGCGCCGGACTTCTCCGGCACCGCCGGCACGAGCCGAGGTGGCGCGCCGGAGATTTCCGCGAGGTAGTCGCGGAGTTCTTGCACGCGATGCTGCACGTAAACGGGTAGCGCGGGGTCGGCGACAATCACCACCTGGTTCAAGGCGATTCGCGCCGCTGCCGCCGGCTTTGAGGTCGCGCCGTCGGCAATGACCTGCGCGAAGCCCGGCAGCGCGCCGGCCGCCCAGGCCGCGCCTGCCGCCGCGCCCGTCCGCATGAAGTCCCGCCGCGAGATGTGCCGCTCAACTGATAGGAAACTGCTTTGCGCGTGCCCGCATGTACTGAGCGCTGCGCGGGTGA
>CAIXRL010000074.1 GCA_903921835.1 Candidatus Eiseniibacteriota bacterium
ACGCCGACGGCGCGCGCCCACTCGTCCTCCGTCGCCGCGAACTGCAGATCGGGGGCGCTGGCCTCGAGGTCGAGCACCGGCGTGGTGATCACCGGCGCACCGCCGGCGAGGTACTGGTAGACCTTGTTGGGGTTGATGCCCTGCACGAACGGATCGTCCGCCCGGAACGGAATGACGCCCAGGTCCAGCGCCTGCACGTAGGCCGGCAGTTCCGCGTAGGGGCGCGCACCCAGGACCGCGACGCCCGCGCGGGCGGCGAAATCGGCGACGGCCGCGTCCGTGGCGGGACTGCCCGGCCCAATGAGTACAACGGTCCCACCCGCGCGGTTCCGACGCAGCGTCTCCAGCACGCCGAAATCGAGAAAATGCGAGAGCAGGCCGACGTAGCCGATGAGCGGCCGCGGCAGCAATGCGAGGTCAGCGGGACAAGGCCGCACCGCCTCGAAATGCGCCATCTCGACACCGTTCCCGAGCAGGATCAAGGGCCGGTCGATCTCCCCAGCGAGTTGACGGCGGTAGTATTCGGACACCACGAAGACGGCGCTGGCCTGGCCGACGGTACGCGCCCAGTAGCCAGGCGCCCACGGCGGACTCACGGAGAACTGGAACGGACTGTCGTTGAAGTCATAGAGTACCAGCTTCTTGCGCAGCCGCGAAAGGGCCCCCGGGCAGTAGATGTTGGACACCATCACCACGGGTTCCGGGTCCACTCCAAGCCGGCGGAGCACGTTCCCGAGGTGAATCTCGGCGGCCAGTTCGATGGCCGCGCGACCCGGGGCCATGCCCGCGAGCGCGTTGTAGGCGGCGCTCTTCGTGCCCGGCTTGAGGAAGGGCACCGTGAAGTACGTCACCCGGCCCTCGGTGCGCGGTGTCCACGGATCCTCCGCACCGCCGCCCGGCGGCTGGGCGAAGAAGATCCGCCAGGGCGCGGGGAACCGCGACAGCAGGAACTGCTTCCGCGTGCGGAAGTAGCCCCAGCGGACTTCGGAGAGCATCACCAGGTCCACGGCCGCCCTCCTTCGCTCACGCCGGGTCCACGCCGCCCGCGCCCGCCGCGGCATCCGCGTCCACACGCGAGAGGTGGCGGCCCGCGCCTTCCAGCGCCAGCGTCGAACCGTGCTCACCCACGCGCGGGTCCCGCGCCAGCCAGCGCTGCGACCACGCCTCCAGGCTCAGCCAGCGCCAGACTTGCAGCCCGATCGCGCGGCGCCCGGCGAGCGAGGCCTCGAGCTCCGCGCGCAGCACCCCGCCGTCCACCCAGTCCTGAAACGGCCCCGGGCGCGAGAGCCGGCGGCGCACCTCGGCCGGCCAGCGCGTGCGGATCCACGGGTCGGTGGGCGTCTCGAAGCCCATCTTGTCGCGGCGCGCGAGCACCGCGGGCGGCACGCGGTCGGCCAGCGCGCGGCGCGCGATCGCCTTGGTGGTCGCGCCCTCGAGCTTGACCGTGTCGGGCAGCGCGAAGGCGAACTCGACCAGGCGGTAGTCCAGAAACGGCAGCCGCGTCTCGATCGAGAACGCCATCGAGTTGCGGTCCTCGTAGCGCAGCAGGCTCGGCAGCTGGCGCACGAGCGTGTCGAACGCGAGGTGGCGCCACAGGCCGGAGCGCTCGGCGCGTGGCCAGCCCGGTGTGTCCACGGGCCGGCGCGCGAGCGCGCGAGAGAGCACCTTGTCCTTGCCCTGTCCCAGGTTCGTGCGCAGGGCCGCGACCAGCGGCGCGGGCAGCCACGGCTCGAACGTGTGCAGCAGCGCGGTGGGCAGGCCGAGCTTGCCGGCCACTGGCCCAAAGAGCCGCGCGAATGCCGCCCAGTCGCCGGACTCCGCGAGGTCGCGCAGCCGCGTGGGCAGGTAGCGAAAGTAGCCGGCGAGCGTTTCGTCGCCGCCCTGGCCGTCGAGCAGCACCTTGAGACCGGTCGCGTGCGCCAGCTCCATCACCTTCCACTGCGAGTAGACACCGGGGCCCGCGGTGGGCTCGTCCTGCGACAGCGCGAGGCGGTCGAACACGTCCCAGAAGTCGCCGCCGTCGGGCACGGTGACGTGCAGCGTCGCGCCCGCGGCATCCGCGGCCGCGCGCATGAACGGGCGCTCGTCGAACGCGGGGCCCTCGTCGTAGGCGCACGAGAACGCGTGCAGGCCCCGCTGCGCGATGCGGCCCGCGGTGGTGATGACCGCGCTCGAGTCCAGCCCGCCCGAGAGACAGGTGCCCACCTCGACGTCGGCGCGCAGGCGCACCATCACCGAGTCGGTGAACAGCTCGCCGTAGCGCGCGGCGAGATCGGCGGCGGAGCCGCTCACGCGCGCCTGCGGGTCCAGCGTCCACCAGCGGCGCACGCGCAGCCCGCGCTCATCCAGCGTCAGGCAGTGCGCGGCCGGGAGCTGCTGCAGCCCCTCGAAGAACGTGTGCGCCTCGTGATCCACCCAGTCCAGCGCCAGCAGGTCGCGCACGGCGTCCAGCCGCACGCGCGGGCGCGTCGCCTGGGTGAGCACGAGCGCGCGCGGTTCGGAGGCGAACGCGAAGCGCCCGCCGTCGAACTGGTAGTAGAAGGGCTTCACGCCCAGGCGGTCGCGCGCGCAGAAGAGCCTGCGGGTGTCCATGTCCCAGATCGCGAGCGCGAACATGCCGTTGAAGTGCGCGAGACAGTCCTCGCCCCACTGGCGGTACGACGCGAGGATCACCTCGGTGTCGGACGTGCCGGTGAACGCGTG
>CAIXRL010000075.1 GCA_903921835.1 Candidatus Eiseniibacteriota bacterium
GCCGGTCGCGCCCGCGCCCAGGGTCACCGCGTCCGTCGTGTCCGCGCTCGATGACGCCCCGGTCGCGGGGCTGCTCGACTCGCTCGCGCCGGCCGCGCCGGTGGACCGCCCGGCACACGCGATCGCGCCGCCGGGCGCTGCCGCCTCGCAGGCCGGGCGCGCCCGCATCGCGGACAAGCCCGGCCCTCGCGCCGGCGCGGGGCTGGAGTCCGCCCGGGCACCGCGACCGGCGGAGCTGGCCGCCCGCGTCCCCGTGCGCCGCGCGCTCGTCGCCGACGATTCGCTCGTCGCCCGCATCTTCCTCGCCCGGCTGCTCGAGAAGCGCGGTTGGATCGTCGAGACGGTTGCGGACGCCGCCGGGCTCTGGGACGAGCTGCACCGCGGGCCGTGGGGGCTGGTCTGCGCCGACATCGCCATGCCCGACGCGCAGGGCGCGGGGCACGTGAGCCGGCTGATGCACTTCCTCGGACGCCGCTCCTCGCCGACGCCGTGCATCGTGCTCACGCGCGACGCGGCCGACGACCGCACCGCGCGCGAGGCGGGCGCGACGCTCGTGCTGCGCAAGCCCTTCGATCCCGGGCGACTCGACACGCTGTTGCCGGGCTGATCCCCGACGCACTTTGTCCCGGCTTCGCACCCTTTCCCGGAGAGCCCCGGTTGATCCCCAGCTTTTCGCAGATCGCCGCCTCACGCCAGGCGCCCGCGCCGCTCGTGCTCATCGCCGAGGACGACGCGCGCGTGCTCGAACTGCTGCAGCTGGCGTTCACCAGCGAGCACTTCCGCGTCATCACCGCGCTCGACGGGGACGAGGCCATTCGCCGTGCTCTCGCCGAAAGGCCCGACCTGGTCGTGCTCGACGTGCAGATGCCGCGCAAGAACGGCTTCGAGGTTTGTGACTGGCTGCGGCACGATCCCGAGGATCCGCAGGTGCCGATCGTGTTCGTCTCGGGCTCGGGTGACACCGATGTGCGGATCGAGGGATTCGCCCGCGGTGCGGACGACTTCCTCTCCAAGCCCTTCTCGCCCCGGGAGCTCGTGGCCCGCTGTCGCAGGCTGCTCGCGCGCTCGGCCGAGGCGCGCGAGCACCGCCGCCGCTCGGCCGAGCTCGAGCGCGAACTGGGACGCGCGCAGGGGGAGACGCGGCGCGTGCACGCCGATCTGGCGCAGGAGCGCCGGCTGCGCGAGCTCGCGTTCGCCGCGGGTCGCGAGCTGTGCGCGACGCTGGATCCCGACGAGCTGGTCGAGCGCCTGGCCGCCGCGGCGGCCAGGCAACTGGGGCAGGGCCGCGTCGCACTCCTCGTTCCCCGGGACGGTGAGGCCGCGGGCGCCGTGCTGGCGCCGCGCCAGGTCCGCGGTTCCCGCGCGGACGCACGATTCGAATCGCTGAGCCTCGATCCGAACGGCGAGGTCGCGGCCGTGCTCGCGGGCCTCGGCCGGCCGGTGCTGCTCGAGGAGCTCCAGCGCCGCGGCGGACCGCGGCGGGACGAGCTCGCGCCTTTCATCGCCGCCGGCGTCGCGCTGCTCGCGCCGCTGCGCGGTCCGCAGGGCGTGGAGGCACTGCTCGTGGCCGACGAGCGCCCCGATGGCCTCGCGTGGTCGGCCGCCGACCGCGACGCGATCGCGGTGCTGTGCGACCTGGCGGCGATCGCGTACCGCAACGCACGCCGCTTCCGCGAAGCGCAGGACGACGCCCTCGCTCTGGCGGCGGGCCGTGCGGCCATCACGCCCCGCGCCCGGCTCGCGGCCGGGGAGGCCGACCGCATCGTGCAGGCCGCCGCCAGGGCGCTGGTCCTGCCCGCGCGCGAAGCGGCGCTCGCGCGGCACGCGTCGGCATTCGGACCATGGGCCTGGGGCGAGGAGGGCGCCATTGAGCTCGAACGGCTCGAGCGCCGCGATCCAACGCGCCGCGTCGCGGAGTTGCGCGCGCTCGTCGCGTGCGGCGAATCGCTCGAGCCGGCCGGCCTCGATTCGACCGCGTCACGCCACGCGGCATTGCTGACCGGCGTGTGCGCGCGTTACCAGGTGGGGCGCGCGGGCGGCCGCAGCGTCGAGGAGAGCTGGCGCACGGCGCTGTCCCAGTGCGGACCCGTGCTCGATCCCGCCCTGGCGGGTGCGCTCACGGCCGCGTTCGAATCGACGCTCGCGGACGGCCACGTGCTGCAGCACCACGGTCACGCGGCCTGATCTTCACCGCACGCACCGCGGGGCCCGGCACGCGCCGGGCCCCGCGGTGATTTCGGTCCCGCGATCGGTCAGGGCTTCGCGGGCGCGGGCGCCGCACCGCCGGCCGGCGCGTGCAGGCCGTTGAAGTCCACCTTCGGGACCACCTTCGCCGCCTCCGGCACCGGGTACGGCGTCGCCGGTTCGTAGTGGAAGAAGCCCGCGAACAGGTTCATGGGGAAGCTCTGCACCAGGATGTTGTACGCCTTCACGCCGTCGTTGTAGCGCATACGCTCGGTGGCCAGCCGGTTCTCCGTGCCCTCGAGCTGGTCCATGAGCGTGCGGAACGCGTCCTCGCTCTTGAGCTGCGGGTAGTTCTCCATCACGACGAGCAGCCGCCCGATGGCGCCGTCCATGCCCTGCGCCGCGGCGATCGTCTGGCCGGGCGACTTCGCGCCGGCCATCGCCGCGCGCGCGTTCGCGATCTCGCCGAACACGGCCTGCTCCTGCCCCGCCGCGCCCTTGACGGTCTCCACCAGGTTGCCGATGAGGTCGTTGCGGCGCTGCAGCTGGTTATCCACCTGCGCCCACAGGTTCGTCACATCGGCCTTGCCGCGCACCAGCTGGTTGTAGCTCCCGGCGACGCAGCCGCCAAGTCCCAGCACCAGCACGACCACCACCGCCAATCCGATCAGTCCGGCCTTCATCTCGAGGATCTCCTCCCGTTGGATGTCGCACCGCGCCACGCGCGGAGATTGTTCACCAGCTCGCGCCGCCACCACCGCCACCGCTGCCGCCGCCGCCAAAGCCGCCGAAGGAGTCCCCGCCACCTCCGCCGCCGCCGAAGCCGCCGCCCCAGCCGCCGCCGATGAACGGTCCGCCTCCCAGCCACCACATGCCGCCGCGCCGCGAGCCGAGGCCGCCGCGCAGCAGGTTCGAGATCAGCATGACGACGAGGAAGATCACGATCGTGACCGCCCTGCCCGGGATCCGGCCGCGCGCGGGCCCGCCCGATCCGTAGCGCAGCGCGTCGCCGGTCCACTGCAGCGTCACGCCCTTCTCGGTGGCGATGCGTTCCGACGCGGCGAGCACCGCGAGCGTGATGCCGTCGGCGTACTCGCCGGTCTGGAAGCGCGGCACCAGCAGCTCGCGCAGCATGCGCGCCTCCCAGCCGTCGGGCAGCGTGCCCTCCAGCCCGTAACCCGTCTCGAAGACCGCGCGATGCTCCTGCTGCGCGACCAGCAGCAGCAGCCCGTCCTGCTCCTGCTTGCGCCCGATGCCCCAGGCCTTGAACAGCCGGACCTTGTACGCGGCCGGGTCCTCGCCGTTCGTCGTGCGCACGGTCACCACCGCGAACTGCACTTCGGTCTTCTTCCGCAACTGGTCGAGGTAGCTCTCGAGCTGCGCCGAGCGCGCCGGCCCGATCACGCCCGCGGAATCGGTGACGTACGCGGTCCCGCGCGGCGGCAGGCCGCTCGTGTCCTGGGCGAACGCCGGGGCGGCGAGCCACAGCGCCGCCGTGCAGGCGGCCGCGGCCAGCAGCCGGCGCGCGCCCGCGCGCCGGGCGCTCATGGCACGAGCAATCCGTCGATGGCGCCGACGAGCCGCTCGATCTCCGTGAGGAAGGCGCGGTAGCGCACGCGAATGGCCGCGGCGTCCTCCTTGCGCGACGAGTGGCGCATGAGGTGCGCCGAGAGCAGCGCGCGCGCGTCGAGCCCGTACAGCTCGGCGACGCGTTCGATCACGCGCTCGTGACTCGCGGGCGGCACTTCGCCGCGCAGCCGCAACAGCGTGCGGAACAACGTGTGGAAGCCGCTCGCCAGGCGCGCCAGCACCTCGGCGAGCCGCTCCGGCCGCTTCCCGGACGCCAGGTACTCGTGGCGCAGGCGCAGGTGCTTGCCGCGCAGCTCGTGCTCGCACTGCAGCCGCAGGTACGTGCGCGGCACCTCGACGCCGGTGAACACGTCCTCGCCCTCGAGCCGCAGGTGGCGCTCGATGAGGTCGAGCCACTCGATCGGGAACACGTCCAGCGACGCCAGCATCTGGACGCGCGTCATGAACATGGGATCGAACTGCGGGCCCTTCTTCGATTCCGGGACCGACGCGGCCACGCGGTCGAGCGCGTCCGGCTCGAGCGAGCGCGCCACGATCAGGAGATTGACGCGCGAGCGCGCGGCGTCGAACCCGTGCGTGAGCACGCTGCCGGTGAGGTACGCGGAGAGGAACTCGGGGCCGAGCGCGGTGCGGACGGGCTCGATCCAGCGACGCGCCGCCGCGAGCAGTTCGGCGGGCGGTTCGATGCGGGATTCGTGAGTGGACATGGGGAGACGATAGAACAACCGCCTCGGCGGTCAAGCGGCGCGCTCCCAGGTCGCGTGCGCGGGGGCGGGCGGCCGCGTGCTCCGGAGGCCCGGCGCGCTTCCGCCGTGGAGCCCAGAACCCGTTACGCCGCCGCGCGTTCCTCGCCGGCCCGCGGCGCGGCCCACTTGGCGATTTCGGCGTAGAGATCCCCGGCCTGGACGGGCTTGGCCAGGAAACCGTCCATGCCCGCCTCGAAGCACCGCTTGCGGTCGCCGGTCAGCGCGTGCGCCGTCATCGCGACGACCGGGGTGTGGGTGCCCCGCGCGGCGTCGCGGGCGCGAATCGCGGCCGTGGCCTGGAATCCGTCCATCCCCGGCATGCAAACGTCCATGAGCACCACGTCGTAGTGGCCGGCCTCGAGCGCGTCCAGCGCGGCCTGGCCGTCGGCGACCACGTCCGCGCGCACGCCCCGGCGTGACAGCAGGTGGACCGTGACCTTCTGATTCACCAGGCTGTCCTCGGCGATCAGCACGCGCAGGTGGAGCGGAGCGGCCGCGTGCGAGGCCGCCGGGTCCCTCGCCGGTGCCGGCGAGGCCGACAACGCGAGTGGCAGCTCGATCATCAGCCCGCACCCGCGGCCGGGTTCGCTGCTCGCGACGACGGTCCCCGACATGCGCTCGACGAGCCGCAGCGCGACCGCGAGCCCGAGTCCCGCGGTGCCGTGGTCACCGGGATCCGGCACCGCGGCCGCGGGCCGCCGGAGCAGTTCCGTGATCTGGTCCGCGGTCATGTGCGCGTCGTTGTCGAGGATCTTGATGCGCACGGCGACTCGGCCGTCCGGTCTCGTGTCCGGCGGGCGGGTGGCCGCGGCCGACACGCTGCGCCCGCCCGCGAAGCGCACTGCATTCGAGGCGAGGTTCGTGATCATCTGGCGGGTGCGCGCGACGTCGCCACGGAGACGCGCGGGAAGCGAAGGCGCCACCGTGGCCTGGAAGCCGACGCCCCTGGCGAGCGCCTTCTGGGTGAGCAGGCGGGTGACGTCCCCGATCACGTCGCGCATGTCGAAGTCCTCGTCCGCAATCGGGGACCCGGTTCCGGCCGCGCTCGTGAACTCGACGATGTCCCCGACCAGGCGCGCCAGCGACTCGGCGCTCTCGCGCACGGTGAGCGCCAGCTTGCGCTGCGCGTCGTCGAGCCCGCCGTGCAGGAGGATTTCCGTCATGCCGAGCACGCCGTTGAGGGGTGTACGAAGGTCGTGCACCATGCTGGCGAGGAACTCGGTGTTCGCGCGGCCGGATGCGGCAGCCTCGTCGCGCTCCTGCGCCACGTCCTCCGCCACCACGCGCAGGAGCTGGGCCGCGGACTCTGCGTCGGCCCGCGATTCCTCGGCTTCGTACGCGAGCGAGCGCAGTTCGTCCGTCATCTCGCGCCGGGTACTGATGTCCGTGAGCGTTCCAGCCGCGCCGACGATGCGCCCGGTGGCGTCCGCTTCTCCGCACGCGCGCAACTCGAGCCAGCGTTCGGCGCCGCCCCGTGTGCGGACCCGCATCTCGTGCTGGAGGGAGGCGCGCCGGCCCTGGAGCAGGCCGAGGAAGCGGGAGCGATGGAGTTCGCGATCCCCGTCCACCACGAACTCGGCGAGATCGCGTCCCACCGATTCCTGCAGGGTGAACCCGGTCGTGCGGCTCCATGCGGTGTTGACGAACGTCAGCCGGCCCTGCGTGTCCGAGTGAAAGACCACTTCGTTCACCAGGTCGAGCCACACCGGAACGCTCGACTCCGGGTTCGGCAGCGGGGTCATGCGCGGGTCGGCGGCGTCGGGCATCAGGCTCACGGGGGTGGTGGCCCTCGAAGGCGTGGGAGCGCGTGGCGTGGGTCGGTCGGGCGCGGGGCCGGGAGAGGCCTTCCAGAGCTGCGTCCCTGTTGTCGGTCGCCCGCGTTCGCCACGGCACCCCGTTGCGCAGGGTGTCATTCCACGGCGGTGCGCGGCCGTCCGCGACGGCGTGCCTCCGGGCGGGAATTTGACCCTCGTGGGAGCGGCCCGTACCGTCCGGCCGTCGTCGCGCACCCGCGCGAAACCCGTCGCCCGCCCCGCCGCAGGCGCTTCCCGACGCGCGTACCTCATCGCACCACCGGAGGAGCGGGCCCGAACCGGCCCGGACGACCATTGGTCAACGACTTCAGCATCCATGTCGCCACCGTGAACGGATCCGGCAGCCAGACGGCGAACAACGTCCTGCTGCGTGCCATCCTCCAGATGGGCGTCCCGGTGAGCGGCAAGAATCTCTTCCCCTCGAACATCGCCGGCCTGCCGACGTGGTTCACGATCCGCGTCAGCGAGGCCGGCTACCTCGCCCGCCGCGCGCGCAACGACGTGCTCGTCGTGATGAACCCCGAGACCGCGGCCGGGGATGTCGCCGCCATGGGCCCCGGTTCGGCGATCGTGATCAACGACACCCTCGAGGTGCCGGATGTTCCCGCGGACCGCTTCGTCTACCGCGTGCCGATGGGCAAGCTCATGGAGCCGGTCACCACCGACGTGAAGCTGCGCCGGCTGGTGGTCAACATGATCTACGTCGGCGTGGTCGCGCAGTTGCTCGGGATCGAGCTGCAGGAGATCGATCGCGCGCTGCAGGCGCAGCTGGGCAGGAAGCCCAGAGCGCTGGCGCTCAACCAGGCCGCGGTGCGCGCCGGCGCGCAGTGGGCGGACGCGAACCTGCAGAAGGCCGATCCCTATCGCGTCGAGCGGCGCGACCTCACGGCGGGCCGCATCCTCATCGATGGCAACTCCGCCGCGGGACTGGGCACCATGTTCGGCGGGGTCACGGTCGTCAGCTGGTACCCGATCACGCCGTCGTCGTCGCTCGTCGAATCGCTCATCGGTTTCCTCGAGCGCTTCCGCCGCGACCCGAAGGACGGCAGGAGGACGTACGCGGTCGTGCAGGCCGAGGACGAGATCGCCGCGATCGGCATGGTGCTGGGCGCCAGCTGGGCGGGCGCACGCGCCATGACCGCGACGTCGGGCCCGGGCTTCTCGCTGATGGCGGAGTTCTTCGGCTATGGCTACTACGCCGAGATCCCCGCGGTGGTGTGGGACGTCCAGCGCGTGGGACCCAGCACGGGGCTGCCGACGCGCACCGCGCAGGGCGACCTCGCGTTCGCGTGGAGCATTTCGCACGGCGACACGCAGTTTCCCGTGCTGCTGCCGGGTTCGGTGCACGAGTGCTTCGAGTTCGGCTACCGCGCGTTCGACCTGGCGGAGCGGCTGCAGTGCCCGCTGTTCGTGCTCAGCGACCTCGACCTGGGCATGAACAACTGGATGAGCGAGCCGTTCGTCTATCCCGAACAGGCGTGGGATCGAGGCAAGGTGCTCGGCGATGCCGAGCTGGCGGGCCTGGCGAAGTTCGAGCGCTACGCCGACCCGGACGGGGACGCGATCCCGTATCGCACGCTGCCCGGGACGAAGGACTGGAAGGGCACGTACTTCACGCGCGGCTCGGGTCACGACGAGGCGGCGCGCTACACCGAGAACCCGGCCGCCTACGTGAAGGTCATGGAGCGGCTGAAGCAGAAGATGGCGAACGCCCGCGAGCTGATGCCCGCGCCCGAAGTGCGCGAGGCGCAGGGCGCCGAGGTCGGGATCATCGCCTACGGCTCGTCGCACTGGGCCGTGATCGAGGCGCTCGACCAGCTCGCCGCCGCAGGCGTGAAGGCGTCGTACCTGCGCGTGCGCGCGCTGCCGCTGGCGGCGGCGGTGCACGATTTCACGCGCCGCCACGCGCGCGTCTACGTGGTCGAGCAGAACCGCGACGGCCAGTTGGGCGACCGCCTGCGCGCGGAGGTTTCGGAGTGCGCCGCGCGCGTGCGGCCCGTACTGCACTACATGGGGCTGCCGCTCGACGCCCAAACCGTCACCGACGGCGTGCTCGCGCACGAACGCGCGACGGAGGGAGCCCCGCGATGAGCGCGACCACCCCGCCGCCTGCCGGCCAGCCGACCAACCGCGTCGGCCTCACCCGCGCGGACTACGACGGCAGCAGGACCACGCTGTGCCCGGGCTGCGGGCACAACGCCATCACCGGGGGCATCATCCAGGCCGCGTGGGAGGCGGGCCTCGAGCCGCACCGCGTCGCCAAGCTGTCGGGCATCGGCTGCTCCAGTAAGACGCCCACGTACTTCCTGGGACACTCGCACGGATTCAACGCGGTGCACGGGCGCATGCCCAGCATCGCGACCGGCGTGCACGCGGCCAATCGCGAGCTGACGCTGCTCGGCGTTTCCGGCGACGGCGACACCGCCAGCATCGGCATCGGCCAGTTCATGCACCTGGTGCGGCGCAACGTGCCCGTGGTGTACATCGTCGAGAACAACGGCGTCTACGGGCTCACCAAGGGCCAGTTCTCCGCCACCGCCGACGTCGGCAGCACGCGCAAGGGCGGCGAGGCGAGCCGCTTGAACCCGATCGACCTGTGCGCGCTCGCGATCGAGCTGGGCTGCGGCTTCGTGGCGCGCTCGTTCTCGGGCGACCAGAAGCAGCTGCGCCCGCTGCTCAAGGCCGCGTTCGGGCACCGGGGCACGGCGGTTATCGACGTGATCAGCCCGTGCGTCACGTTCGCCGACCACGAGGGCTCGACCAAGTCGTACGCCGCGGTGAAGGAGCACGACGCGCCGCTGCACGACATCGAGTACGTCCCGTACTTCGAGGACATCGCGGTGGACTACGAGCCCGGCACGACGCGCGACGTCACCATGCCGGACGGCTCGCGCATCGTGCTCAAGAAGCTCGAGGTGGACTACGACCCGACCGACGCCGATCGCGCGTGGACGGTGATCCGCCAGGCGCGCGCCGAGGGCCGGCTCATCACCGGCCTGCTGTACGTGAACCAGAAGACGCAGGCGTTCGATGTCGAGCGCGACATGGTGGACGCGCCGCTGGCCTCGCTGCCGCTCGAGACCGTGCGGCCGCCGCGCGCTGTGCTGGACGAGGTCATGCGCGCCTACCTCGACGGCGCCGTGGCCGCGGCGGCGGGCGGAGGATGACCGCGCTGTCGCGAGGCCGCGCGGCCGTGGCCACCGCCCGCCGCCCCGCGCGGTGGCCGGCGGCGGTGCTCGCGGTGCTGCTGGTGGCCGCGCTCGCGACACCCGCAGCCCGGGCGGGCGTGCCGGCTGGCGTGCCGATCGCGCGCCTTCACACCACCGGGAAGGTGATCGCGCTCAGCTTCGACGACGGACCGCAGGTGACGCCCGTGCTCGACACGCTGCTCGCGGTGCTCGCGAGCCGGCACGTGCACGCGACGTTCTTCGTGATCGGCGACGAGCTCGTGCGCGTACCGGACGTCGGCCGGCGGCTGCTCGCGGCCGGTCACGAGCTGGGCAACCACACGTGGACGCACCCGCACCTGGATTCGATCGACGTGGACTCGATGCGCTTCGAACTGGCGCGCACCGACTCGCTGCTGCACGCGCTGGGCGCGAAGGGGCGCATCCTGCTGCGCCCGCCGTACGGCGCGTTCGACGAGCCGGTGCTGCGCGAGCTGAAGCGCGAGCGGCGCACGGTGGCGCTGTTCGACGTGGATCCCAGCTACGACTTCCCGGGGATCGCGAACGCCGACAGCGTCGAGGCGAAGACCGTGGAGTGGCTCGGGCCCGGCTCGATCCTGGTGATGCACCCGTGGTACGAGCACGGTGGCGAGACGATGCGCATGCTGCCGGTCGTGCTCGACTGGCTCGAGCGGCTCGGCTACCGGATCGTCACGGTCTCGGAGCTGCTGAAGACGAAGCACGCGACGCCCGAGGTTTCGCTGTACCACAAGGCGGAGTAGCCCGGCGGGGTTCTGCGATCCGGCATCGGGCGCCCCGGTGCCGGATCGCAGGGCATCCGCGACGCCCTACCCCTCGCGCACCTCGAAGCGCGCGGCGAGAACCTCGCGCGCGCGGGACTCGTGCTCCGCCCTCACGAGCAGCAGGTCGGTGTCGTACGTGGACAGCACGAACACCGGAACGCCCGCCTCCGCCAGCGGCGCAGTGAGCGAGGCGACCACGCCAGTGACGCCGAACGGGATCGGGCCGTCGAGCGCGAACGCGCTCCACGGGCGCTCGACGTCACGGTCCACGGCGGGCGGCAGGTCGTCCTCGGGGCACACGACCGAGAGCTCGGTCGGGGTGCGCGTGATGCTCCAGACGCTGGCCGAGGAGTGCAGCACCCACACGGGCAGCGGGGTGTCGGGCGCGAACCGGCAGATCGCGAAGCGCTGGGGCAGGAGCGTGAGGACCCTGCGAGGCGTCACGGGAAGATGTCCTCGCCGTCGTCGTTCATGACCACGATGGCCGAGCACGGACAGGATTCCGCCGCCTCCATCACCTTTTCAGGGAGGTCGGCGTCCGCGTCCAGCACGAAGGCGCGGTTCTTCGCATCGAGCGCGAAGACGTCCGGCGCGATCTCGACGCACGTGCCGTGGCCGCAACATTCGTTCAGGAGAATACGCAACTGCATCGGGAGGGGATCCTGACGGTGAGAGGAGAATGGAATGCGCTCATGATGCGGGTGCAGGCGGTCCGTGTAAAGGATTCGCGCGCCGGCCGCACCGGGACCCTCACCCGGGCCGCAGTGGCGGCTCGTGCGCCTCCGGGGCTACATTCCCGCTGCGCAATCCCGCCGCATGCCCACTACCGGAGTCCCCGCCATGGACGCCCTGACGCAATACCTCGACCAGAATCGCGAGCGCTTTCTCGACGACCTCAAGGCCGTGCTGCGCATCCCGAGCGTGAGCGCGCAGCCCGGGCACGCCGCCGACGTGCGCCGCTGCGCCGAGCACGTTGCGGCGCACCTGCGGACGATCGGCATCACGCACGCCGAGGTCGTGGACACGAAGGGCCACCCGGTCGTCTACGGTGAGTGGCTCGGCGCACCCGGCGCGCCCACGATGCTGCTCTACGGGCACTACGACGTGCAGCCGCCCGAGCCGCTCGAGTTGTGGAACACGAAGCCGTTCGAGCCGACCGAGCGCGACGGCAAGCTGTACGCGCGCGGCGCCTGCGACGACAAGGGGCAGGTGTACATGCACCTCTCCGCGATGGCGGCGCACTTCGCGGTGAACGGCAGGCTGCCGGTCAACGTCAAGCTCGTGATCGAGGGCGAGGAGGAGGTCGGCAGCGAGCACCTCGAGGCGTTCCTGCGCCAGTGGAAGGACCGGCTCGCGGCGGACGTGATCGTGGTCAGCGACACGAGCATGCTCGGGCCCGACCAGCCTTCGCTGTGCTACGCGCTGCGCGGCCTGGTGTACACGCAGGTCGAGGTCACCGGCCCGGCGCGCGACCTGCACTCGGGCGAGTTCGGCGGCGCGGTGATGAACCCCGCCAACGCGCTCGGCCAGATCATCGCGGGGCTCAAGGACGCCGACGGCCGCGTCACGGTGAAGGGCTTCTACGACACCGTGCGGCCCCTGACCGACCTCGAGCGCGCCGCGATGCGCGAGTTGCCGTTCGACGAGGCGGGGTTCATCCGCGAGAGCGGCGCGCCGGGGCCGTTCGGCGAGAATGGCTTCAGCACGCTGGAGCGCATCACCGCGCGGCCGACGCTCGATGTGAACGGCATGTGGAGCGGTTACATCGGCGAGGGTGCCAAGACGGTGCTGCCGAGCTTTGCCGCGGCCAAGATCAGCATGCGGCTCGTGCCGGACCAGGAGCCGAACGCGATCTTCCGCGCGTTCGAGGCCCGCGTGCGCGAACTGGCGCAGGCCGGCGTGACCGTGAAGGTGATCCACCACCACGGCGCGGTGCCGTTCATGACCGATCCCGGCCACCCGATGATGCAGGCGGCGTATCGGGCGCTCGCGCGGTCGTGGAGCAAGAAGCCGTCGCTCATCCGCGAGGGCGGCTCCATTCCCGTGATGGCCACGTTCCAGCAGGTGCTCGGCCTGCCGAGCATCCTGATGGGCTTCGGGTTGCACGACGACCAGGTCCACGCACCCAACGAGAAGTACTCCCTCACGTCGTTTCACGGCGGCACGAAGAGCTGCGCCTATCTCTACGAAGAACTCGCCAGGGCCTGAGACCGCGCCGACGCGCGGCCCCGAACCGATGAACGCCGCGCGCGTCCCGTGCGCGGTGCGGCCCGCGCGCGGTTCGAACCGTGGCCGGCTCGGGCGGGGGTTCGCGGCGTTGCTGCTGGCGGGGGCGCTCCTCGGCCCCGCCGGCCGGGCGGCCGGCGGTACGAGCGGGACGCGAACGCTCGTCGTGCGCGGTTGCGTGCTCGCGCCCGACGGCGCGCCGGTGTCGGGCGCACGTGTCTTCACGCGCGGCAGCGTGAGCACGTCGGCGACGACCGACGACCGTGGACGCTACAGCATGACGGTGCCGCTCGGTTCCGCCGCGAGTCTGCGCCGCGGGGCATTCACGCTGGAGGTGCGCGCGGAGCAGCAGGGCCGCCGCCTGGCGCTGGGCGCCGGCGCGTCCGCGCTCGGGATCGATATCGCGCTCACCGCGGGCGGCGTCCGCGTGCGCGTGCGCACCAACTCGCAGGAGGCGACCTCCGCGATCGCGACCGCCTTTGCGCAGGACGGCGACGCGACCGCATGGGTCGAGGCCGACTTCGGCGGCGCCGCGCGCCCCGGCGGCGCTCCCGTGCTGCGCGCGGTGGACGAGGTCGCGGTGGACAGCTCCGCCGCGAGCGCGCCGCGC
>CAIXRL010000076.1 GCA_903921835.1 Candidatus Eiseniibacteriota bacterium
CTCGAGCACGCGCTTGATCCGCGCCCGCGCCTCCATCAGGTGGGCGCGCGTGTCGTCGCCCAGCGCGGGCAGCAGCAGCGTGCGCGAGGCGCGGCCGTCGATGCGCGTGAGCTGCAACCGCGCCAGCGCGCGCGCGTCGTCCGGGACGCCCGGCAGGTCGCCCGTCACCATGGCGCCCAGGCGATCCACCCAGGCGCGTTGCAGCTCGCGCCGCGTGCCGGTGCCGTCGAGCACCTTGAGCGCCGCGACCGACGCGCCGCCGACCTCGCCCCAGAGCGACCGCGTCACCCGGTCGAAGTGCTCCGCGAGCCGGTACGCGTCGGGGGCGCGCGACTCGGATTCGCGCACGCGGGCGAGCAGCGCCGGCGCCGACACCGCCCGGAGCAATGCCGTCTGCATCGCGAGCACGCGCTCGTTCCACGTGTAGTCCACGCGGGCCGCGAACAGGTTGGTCCCGCCCCACTGCGACCAGCGGTCGGGCATCAGCCGCTGCAGGAGCCGGGGCGAAATCGCGAACGCGTCGCTCGCGAACACCCGCGCGCCGAGCAGGTCCAGCGCCTCGCGCTGCCTCGCCGCCGGCACCGGTCGCACCGGATCCACCTCGCCCGGCTGGCCGCGGTGGACGCGCGTGACGTACGAGCCACCCAGGTACTTGACCGCCATGCCGCAGGCGATGCCGTACTGGCTCAGCACCGTGTCCAGCGCACGACGCAGCGCGCCGAAATCTCCCGAGGGCCCGACAATCCGGTCCTCGAACTTCGGGCTGCGCCAGAGACACGCGAGGTACGCGGTGCGGTCCTTCGCAAACTGCAGCGGGTCGCTGCCCAGGTCGTAGATGTTGCTGCGCGGGTCCGCGGCCTCGGCCGGGTAGGTGTCCTCGTCCGTCGAGTACTCGTGCCCGGGCTGCAGCGACTCGTCGGCGATGCGCGCCACCGCCCGGTAGTCCGAGTCCGGCGCGGCGACGCCCGAGGGAGTGTAGCCGTAGCGGATCGCCCAGACGTCGTACGTCCCCGCGGTCGTCGTCCACCAGTCGCCCTGCTTCGTGCGATCGGCGGCGATGTTCGGCGTCGGGTAGTCCATCACGGACGAGTACAGCCCGTTCGCGTGCGTCCAGGCCACGTCCTGGAGCCTGTCCACCGGGGTCGACGTGCTCGCGCGGAAGTTGTGGCGCAGCCCGAGCGTGTGTCCGACCTCGTGCATGACGCCCCAGATCACCGTCGGCTTCAGGTACGAATCCGGAACCGGGCTGCCCGGGGGCAGCTCGTCGCCCATCAGCAGCGACATGTGCTCGAGCGCGCCCGCGTCGAGCGCGGCGTCGGCCGCGTCGCAGCGCTCCTCGGCCGGCAGCCCCGGCACGGCGGGCATCGTCGAGGGCAGGATCGACGCGGCCAGGTCCTCGGGACCCGCGAAGCGGCGGTAGTAGCTGCGGTAGCCCTGGAACATGGACGCTTCGAACAGGATGTCGGCATCCAGGATCTCGCCCGTACGCGGATCGACGCGCGAGGGTCCGATGGCGCCGAACGACGGCTCACTGGAGGTGATCCAGCGGATCGTGCTGTAGCGCACGTCCTCGGGGTCGAACGTGGAGTCGGATGGCGCGTCCCTGGCGAGGATCGCGTTCCTGAAACCGGCGGCTTCGAACGCCTTCTGCCAGTTCTCGACCGCCTCCTTCACCCACGGCCGGTACTTCTCGGGCACGGTGCGGTCGATGTAGTACACGATCGGCTTCACGGGCTCCGAAAGCGCCGCGGACGGGTCCTTCTTCTCGAGCCGCCAGCGGTTCGCGTACCGCAGGAAGAAGTTCTCCTTGTCGTCGCGCGAGAAGTCCTTCTGCACCGTCATGAAGTAGCCGACGCGATCGTCCGCGTAGCGCGGCGCCATGGGCGTCTCGGGCAACCGCGAGAACGAGTAGTGCACGGTGATGGGAATGAAGCGATTGTCCGGCACGCTCTCGAGCCCGACGCCGGCGCGGTCGTTGGGCGTGTAGGTCAGCAGCGCCTCGACCTCGGTGTTGTCGGGAAAGCTCTTCACCTTGCCGAGCGCCGAGCGCGTGTTGTCGAAGCGGACCGCCTTGCCGCCGAGCGCGACGCGCATGCGCTCGCCCAGGTCGGTCAGATCGCTCACCACCACCGGCGCGAGGTCCACGAGCAGGCGCTTCGTGGAGTCCTGCTCGCTCTCGATCTTGAGCGAGGCGACGACGGAGTTGCCGATGGACAGCTCGCGCGCCGCGTCGATCGGCGTGTCCTTTGGCGTCACGAAGCGCTGGTTCACCTCGACGAGCAGCACGTGATCGCCGGCGCGCTCGAACTGCAGGACCCGGTCGTCGAGCGGCAGTCCGCCGAGCAGGCCGTCCGCGCCGATCCCGCGCGCGAAGCTGACGATGCTGAGGAACGGCGCGCCCAGCTGTGAAGGCTTCAGCTCGAGGTAGAGGCTCTCGCGTTTCCGGTAGAGCGTGAAGAACCCGCGCACGACGTCCGCGTCCTTCGTGAGCTTCTTCCACTCGCCGTACGGCTTGTCGGATGCGGCCGCGGCGCCGGCGGCCCCGGCGGACGGCTTGTCGGTCGCGTGCGCGGGAACCGCGCCAAGGAGTGTGGCCGAGAGCGCGAGCGCCGTGAGCGCGCGGGCAGTTGCGAAGCGCTGCATGGAAGGACTCCTGTGAGCGCGCACGCAGTGCGCGGGATTCACGTGGACCGGCGTGACGGGCCCGCGCTGGCGGGCGAGGACACGCGCACGGTACGCCGCCAAGCGCGCAGGCCCAAGACGGCACGGCACGGACGCGGGATTTGCGCGAACCGGCGGGGGCGGGCGCTGCCGGGCGCGCCGGCCGGCACCGGGCGCGGTGACGTCGCCCGGCGGGGCGGCGCCGGGAGCGCAGGAACC
>CAIXRL010000077.1 GCA_903921835.1 Candidatus Eiseniibacteriota bacterium
CGAAGCTCGACCGGCCGCTGTCCTCATCGTGTGGACAACACGGTTCCGGGGTACCCACCGAAGGTGGGTCCGGCCGGCCGATCTTCTTGCGGCTGACGCACATCTCGCACTCTCGGCTCGCGGTTCATGAATAATGCGGGCCAGGGGCCACGGTGCGCGCCGCAGCCGCCGGCTCCGGCGCGGCGCTGCGGGGACACGGCCGGAACCCTCTCCGGCGCGGGTGAGGTCTGCGCCGCGGCCTCGCCGGACCCCCGGGACGCTGCCCTGGGACGCCAGTGAGCGATGAGCAGGTGGCCAACGTGCTAGGCTGCACCGAGATCGGCGTGAGGCGGGCGCCCGCATGGCGGCCCGTGCGCCCCGATCGACGGTAGCGGCCCCCTCGCCCCGGCCCCGGTCCCGGCCGACATCGACGACCGGATGCGGGCGGCGCAGGAAGAGATATTCGGTCCGGTGCCGGCCGTGATACGGTTCGATGGAGTGAGAAGACACCGTGGACCGGGCGAATGTCGTATTCTGCTGACCCGCCCCGGGAGTGCGGACGCGCGACGCGAAGAGGACGCATGTCGTCACGCGGGCGCTCGAGGCGGGCGCGGTGTGAATCAACCTGTACAATTGCTTCGACCCCGGCATGCCGTTCGGCGGCTACAAGGGCAGCGGCTTTGGCCGCGACCTCGGCGCGGCGTGCCTCAACGAGTGCACTCAGGTGCAGAGCCTCCGGCTCGACCTGGACTAGAGGACACGAAATCAGCCTTATGGGCCGCCTGCACTGCGTACTGCTGCTGACCCCCGACACCGCGCGCCAGCGCGCGTTCTACGAAACCCAGATGGGACTCGAGGTCGCGCGCGCCGAAGAGGCGCAGACCCGATTCACGGTGCGCGGAGCCGCGCTCGCGCTGCGCGCCGTGCCCGAGGGTGGCAAGGCGGAGTTGCGGCTCGTGATCACGGCGAAACCGCTCGAGACGCGGCTGGGTGTCATGAAGCCGCGTGGCGCCGTGGTCGAGGGCGACATCGTCGATGACGACCTCGGACGCATGGCGACCGTGCGCGACCCTGAAGGCAACGCGGTGCTGCTCGTGGAGCCGCGCGAGGAACTCGCGGCCAGCCGCTCGCCGCACCTGTCGTACGCCATCGTGAGCGCGAAGAAGTTCGCCGACACCGTGGCCTTCTATCGCGAGGTGATCGGGCTCAAGGTGGCTGACGAGGACAAGCGTCGCGTCGAGTTCGACACGGGCGCGACCAGGCTCGTGGTGCATGCCCGCGAGGATGCCAACGCGCCGCAGCTGCCGGCGGACCAGAAGATCGCGCTGGCGTTCGAGGACGCCGACCTGGAGGCCTGGTCCGGCGAACTGCGCGCGCGCGGCGTGGTGTTCGCGACCTCGCCCGCCGAGACCGTGCTGGGCCTGCAGTCCGAGGTCGAGGACGCCGACGGCTGGTTCGTCGTGCTGCACGGCCCCGCGCCCGAGGAGCTGCCCGACGAGGACGAGCTGAGCGCCGAATACGGCGGCGACGAGGACGAGGACGACCGCGGCCTGCTGCGCCGCGGTGGCGAACTGGGCGGCAGCGTGGGTGCGCGCAAGTACATCCCGCCGTCCAAGCTGGCGCGCAAGCAGGCGGCGCGCGCCAACAAGGCCCCTGCCCCCGAGCTGGACCGCGGCGGTTTCGTGCCGCGCAGCCCGCGGCCCTACACGCCGCGCCCGGACGGTCCGCCGCGCCCGTTCACACCGCGGCCTGAGGGCGCATCCGGACCTTCGCGCCCGTACACGCCGCGGCCCGAGGGCGCACCGCGCCCGTACACGCCGCGTCCGGAGGGCGCACCGCGCCCATACGCCCCGCGACCCGACGGTCCGCCGCGCCCGTACGCCCCACGACCCGACGGTCCGCGTTCGAGCGGTCCGCCGCGCGAGGGCAGTCCGCGTCCGTTCACCCCACGTCCCGACGGCCCGCGCTCCAGCGGCCCGCCGCGCGACAGTGGTCCGCGGCCCGGTCCGCGCCCGAGCGGTCCGCCGCGCCCCGATCGCGAACGCAGCGAGTGATCGAGCGGGCCCGGCCCGGACGATGACGGTCCGGGCCGCCGCCCGCGTGCAGGCGCGTCCCGGAGGACACTCGCACCGCAGGAGCGCGCCCCGCATGTTGCGCGCGGACGCCGGCGCGTCAGGGGCCGCCCGCCCGGCCGCATCGGCGCGCATCGTGGTCGCGCCGGTGCGCGAACTCCGCCGCCGCGGCCAGGCGCCACGGGAACAGCCACGCTGGGCGTGAACGGCGGGCAGGAGATGGCGAGGCTGGTGGAGCGGGTGCACGGGTGCAGGAGATGGCGCCGCCGCCCGACAGGAGCACGAGCCGCCGCTACTCCTGCGTCTCGAACTTGCGCCCTTCCCTCTTCAGCATCTCGCCCACGACGACCGTGTCGCCGGCCGCGATGCCGGCCAGCGCGCGGTCCGCGCGATGGCGCGAAACGGTGTCGCGCGACGCGGCGCGGAAGATCATGATCGTGCGGATCGCATCCTGGCTGCGCCCGCAACCGAGGAGCGACGCGGCGTCCCACTGGTAGGGCTCGTCCCACCACGGCAGGTCGCGCTGCGCGTCCTCGAACTTCTTCACGAGCTCGGCGTGCGCGACGCGCTCGACGGTGCGCTGCTGCTCGATGCGCGCGGCGATGGCGTTGCCCTCCGACTGGCCGCGCAGCGGCGGCGCGGCGGGCATGCGGCGCTGCAACTGGGCGATGTGCTCGCGGATGGCCCACGGGTTGCGGATCGTGGGGTGTTTCCCGCAGCGGTTGAGCACGCCGGCCCAGGCGTCGAGCGCGGCCTGGAAATGCCCCGTGCGCTCGGCCTCGCGCGCCATGCCCATGACGTCCAGCGGCAGCGGATCGCTCTCGACGGTGCCGTCGATCGTGAGGGTGGCGGTGGTCCACGCCGGCCGCGGCTGCGCCGGGTACAGGTACCAGCGCGCGGCGGCGAGCGCGGAGCTGCGCAG
>CAIXRL010000078.1 GCA_903921835.1 Candidatus Eiseniibacteriota bacterium
TCGGCCTGCTGCGCCAGCGGATCGGCCGTGGTCGCCCAGCTGTTGAAGTCACCGCACAGCACGACGCTCGTCTTTGCGCTGCCTGCGAACGTGAACACCACGCCATTCGCGGTCACCTGCGGGGCGCGCGCCTTCGCGCCGGGCGCGAGCGGCTTCGTGGCCGCGGCCTGCGCGGCGGGGGCTGCCGCGGCGCCGCCGATCACGACGACGGCGTTCTTACCACCGTAGCCGTCGTCCGCGGTCTCCTTGGCGTTGGGATCTTCCTTCCAGTTCGAGCCGTCCACGACGAACTTGTACATGTACTTTCCGGCCGCGAGCTTCTTGACCAGCGTGAAGCTGCCGTCGGCCTGCTTCTGCAGTGGGTCGGCGGAGGTGCTCCAGGCGTTGAACTCGCCCGCGACGTTCACCGTGTTGCCGCCGCCGGTCCACTTGAACGTGACTTCGTCGCCCACGATGGCGGCTCCTGTGCCGGCCGTGCTGGCGCCCTTGGCCGCGGGAACCGCCGCCGCTGGGGGAGCGGCCGCCGCGGCGCCGCCACCGACCACGATCACGGCGTTCTTGCCGCCGTAGCCATCGTCCGCGGTCTCCTTCGCGTTCGGGTCTTCCTTCCAGTTCGAGCCGTCGACCACGAACTTGTACATGTACTTGCCGGCCGCGAGCTTCTTGACCAGCTTGAAGCTGCCGTCGGTCTGCTTCTGCAGCGGGTCGGCGGAGGTGCTCCAGGAGTTGAACTCACCCGCGACGTTCACGGTGCTGCCCTCGCCCTTCCAGACGAACACCGCGCCGTCGGCAGTGGCGGGCGTCGTGTTCGCGGTGGAGGCGGCCACTTGCCCCTTCGCGGACGGTGCAGGAGCGGTCGCCGCGCTGCTGGCCCACTCGGCCGGGGCGGAGCCGCCCCGCCAGCCGCCGGCACAACTGGCAAGCAGCGGAACGACGGCGAGGAGCGCGAGGAATCGCACGAATCTCATGGGATCATCTCCTGGCGAAGGGCGAAGCCGGCGCCGTCGCCACAACGATGCTGAAGCGCTGGCGACGCTCGTCGACCGTGAATGCGTAGTCGCCTGTCGTGGGAAAGCGCACGACCAGGTCGGTGGCCGGGCCGCTGCCGAGGATCGCGGCGTGACCGATGACCGGAACGGTCAGCGTCTCCGCCTGCGATCCGCCGTAGCCGATCAGGTTGGTGGCGGTGGAGGCGTAGCTGGTGACGAACTTGAACCGGTACGTCCCCGCCGGGATCGTGGGGGGCGGCTCGAACAGGAAGCTGGTTGGGGACAGATCCCAGATCCCGAGCGTGTTCTGGAGCAGCGTGGTCGTATTCATGCCGAGCTGGTCGAACGCGTAGCCGGGAATGGAGCCGATCACGTCCATGGAGTTGGCGACCGAGTTCGGGTTGATCGTGAGCATGACGCTGCCCGCGTCGACGTAGCCGTCCGAGGCGGCCACGTCCGTGAGCGAGCGCGCGTAGAAGATTGGAGAACTGATGTAGAGGCTGTCCACGCCGGGCTTCACGTGCTTGAACGTGTACACCCGTGAGGACGGCGCGAGCGTTGCCACCGCGAGAAGCGTCGCCGGCTTGGTCTGCTTGTCGTAGAGCTCGACACGCGTGGGCGGGTAGGGAGCCGATGCGAGATCCGGCGTGTGCAGCGTATCGTACAGCACCGCGCCGACGATCTGGCCGGTGTAGACCAGCGGGCCGGGGCGCAGGACGGACGGCGACAGCACCGTGCCCGGGCGGTTGCGGCCGCAGCCCGCCGCGAACCCGAGCGAGAGCGTGGCTGCGGCGACGGCCAACAGGCGAACTGCGAGTCGTGAGCGGGTCATCGGACGTCGAGGACGGAGTTGTACCCGCCACAGCACCCGTCACTGGTGCGGTCGGGGTTGTTGGGATCTTCCTTCCAGGTGACGCGGTCGATGACGAACTTGTACTCGATGCGGGCGGGCGCGATCTTCTCGGTGCGCGTCCAGACGCCGTCGCCGTCCTCGTCCTTCATCTCACCGACGAGGAAGCCACCGGTCTGGGCCTGGCCCGCGAGCCAGTTGTTCTCGGGCCAGTTGCCCGCGAGTTGAACCACCCTCGCCGAGGGGGCGAAGAAGCGGAACGTGACGCCCTCCGCGGTCTGGGTCGGCGGCGGGATGCGGCGCTTGATGAAGTTGAGGCTCGAGCAGCCGGGCGAGACCACGGCGGCGAGCGCCACGGCAGCCGCGAGAGCGAGTGCGAAACGACGCATGTGAAGAACCCCCATTGCCGGTCTAGAAGTGGACCACGGCCTCGAACTGGACGCGGCGCAGGTCCTGGAGGGCCTTCTCGCCGGCGGCGATACCCGAGGCCAGGCTGGGCCAGTTGTTCTCGGCCACGTAGCCGTTGACTCTGCGATCGGAGAGGAACGTCTCCCTGCCGACGGGCCCGAACTCGTTGGTGACCGGGTCGAGCACGCTCGGATCCGCGCCCCAGCCCAGGCCGATCTGGATGCCTTCGGAGAACTTGTAGCGCAGTTCCGCAAACTGGCTCAGGAAGCCCCGGCCGAGGCCGAAATCGGGGGCGTCGTACTTCACCCAGCGCGTGTCGTGAGCGAACCGCAGCGAGCGCGTGACGTCGAAGCCGAGCTGGAAGATCGACTCGGCGTAGCGCGGTTGCAGGCCGAGCTTCGTGCCCGTGATGTCGCCCTGGTAGCGGAACGTGACGTTTCGAACCCTGCGGATGGGGACCTCGAGCACCGGGCGCAGGCGGTAGGCGCTGGCGTTGCCCAGCAGCGTCAGCCGGTCCACGCTCACCTGCTGGCCGGACTGTTCGAGCCAGAAGTTCCCGGTCGGGAACCACATCTGGTACTCCCACGCCGTGCGCGGGTCGTAGTCGAAGTGCGTGAGTTCGAGCGTGACCGAGGTCTTCACCTCGCGGCCGAGATAGTAGCGCCAGTTCCGGTCCCAGCCCAGCCGCCACTCGGTCATGTGGTTCACGAGGTCGTCCGCGCCGACGTCGTACAGCCCGCGCTGAAAGTCCACGTTCTCACGGCGCCAGTGGTTCGCGTTCGCGGTATCCCACGACGCGCCGGGAGGCGGTTGCGACCACGCCGGGTAGCGGTGCGTCTGGTGCTCGACCTCGGCGGAGACCGTGACATCGCCCTGGGCGAAGCTGAGCGAACCGCCCGCGATCCAGCGCACGCCGCGATCGATCGTGAAGTGCTGCCCCATCGGTGCGGGAATGGAATCGAGGAACGGGTAGGAGGGGTTGACAGGCGGGGGAGGGTAGGAAACGCCCGCGTTGCCGAGCCCGTAGACTTTGAAGTGCCGCTGCAGGCCGCGGTCCATCATGTCGAGGCGGCGGGCGCCGCTGAGCACCTCGGTGTGCAACTTGAGCGCGTTGCGCGTCCACTGCGCGTTGCCGCCGGCCGCGAACCACTCCTGCTCGGTCTGGCCGTACGTCACGGTTCCCGTGCTGTCGCCCGTGACGTCCGTCATCACCAGCCGGCCGAGGTTGAAGCCACGGTCTTCGCGGCCGAGCACACCCAGGCGCAGCCCGCCGGGCAGCGTGCGGTGGATGGCGGCGGCAAAGACGTTCTCGGCCCCGTCGCCGTAGCCATACGCGTGGCCACCGTCGCCGATATCGGTGGTCGTGAGCCTGGCGCGCTGTCCCCGTACGAAGGCGAAGCCACCGCCGCGGGACTCGGTCTTCAGGAGTTTCCACGAGGAGGTGATCGCGTCGCCGTCGAACTTGAACTGGCGATTGGCCCCGCGATCGAGATTGAAGTTGCTGAACTTGTCGCCTCCACCCGGAAAATCCGTACCGCCGGCGGAGGAGTTGTCCGCGAACAGCACCTGCGTGTCGAAGCCCAGCTTGGGGGTTTCCAGGAGGAAGCCGTTGCGCTGATAGCCGAACGGGTGGTTGTAGACGCCGACGTTTCCCACGAGGTGCGCGGGATCGTCCCAGGTGGTGATGTTCTCGCTGTTGAAGGCGAGAATGCGCAGGTCGGGCTGCCGGAAGTCGAGCGAGCCGCGCTTGAAGTTCAGGCGCGAGTTGTAGTCTTTCACGTTCTCGTCCTGCGGATTGATGTTCGTCAGGACATTCGCCTTGAGCAGGTCCGAGATGTGGATGCCGAATGCCAGGTCGATGTCGAACAGCGGCCGCGTGATCTCGAGGCGCGAGAACACCGGGTCGTACTCGTCGAGCATCAGGTTGTGAACCCGGCCGGCGATGGCGATCTTGGCGCTGTAGGCCGTGTTGGACGTGGCCGCCTGGGCCACCAGTCCCCCGTCGGGACCGACCTTCACCACGCTGTTGCCGTACTCGCCCGCGGTGACGCCGTTCTCGGGGTCCGCGAACCACTGCCCGTCCACGACGAACTTGTACTGGTGCTCGCCGGCGGGTAGCGGGATCACGACGCTCCACACGCCGTCCGTGCCCTTCAGCATGGGGTTGGCCGTGCCCGACCAGTTGTTGAAGATGCCGGCCCACGCGACCGACGTGGCGTTGGCTTCGTGGTAGGTGAAGCGAATGCCACCGGCCGTCTTCTCCGGCGCTGCCGAAGCCTCCTGGGCGAACAGCGGCAGGACCGCGAGGAGGGTCGCGAGCGCCACGCTGCGCTTGACCAGGTTCCGGAGTCCGCTTGCCATCAGAAATTCCCCTTGAGGATGAACTTGACGATGTCCTTCTGGTCGCCGCCACCGTTGAGATTGCCCTCTTCCACGGGCACGGAGCCGCCGCCGATGTAGTCCGGCCCGTACTGCAGGAACATCTCCATGTTGCCGGTCGGGCGGTACTGCATCTGGATGAAGATGCCTTTGCGCAGGATGCTCGGGTCGTTTCCGAACGCAAATCGGTTGTAGAGCTTGGTCGTCTTCGAGAGGTTCAGCGAGTTCTCGACGACGAAGAGCTGCTTCTTCTCCGGCCGGCCGATGTCGTGCACCTTGGCCTGGACCCGGAGCCACGCGAGGGTGCTCTCGACCTGGAGCTCGTTCAGCCAGTCCAGGTGATTCTCCTCGATCGTGAACGGCCCCGAGTGCCGGCTCGTGTCGGTGCGCTTGTACGATGTCTTGCCAGTGAACCCGTTGACGAACTCGATGTAGAACTCGTTGTAGATCTCGCGGGTCTGCGTCTGGCTGTAGACGCTCGAGCTGTACATTGACAGGCGGTTCAGGTAGGTCATCGCGCGATCGGGGAGCATGTAGTTGCTGTTCAGCGCGAACCCCGTCTGGTCGTTGCCCGGCCCGCCGATGGCGTTCTTCCACTTGGGGCCGCGGCTCCACCAGTCCGGCGTCACGCTGAGGAAACCCCTGCGGGGCGTGCCGATCTTGATGCTGTGGATCTCGGCCTGCGCCACGCCGCGGTCGGGGAGGCGGAACGGAAGCTGGCGGTTGAAGACCGAGAGCCTGGGAGCGCGCACCGAGTCCGGCCACGCGTCTAGGTCGCGGCTCTCGCCATACTCCAGGGACACGTCGGCGCCGAACACGCGCAACCGGGTGTCCAGACCGAGAATGGAGTTCCAGGAGCCGGCCCTGGAGAGGCTGTCCTGGCCAATCCACGATTCGTAGCGCGTCCACGAAAGTCCGGTGCGCAGGCGGGCATCCTTGAGGAACTCCCGGCGCAGGCGGAACTGGTACTGGTCGGAGGTGCGAAGGATGCGCTGCGTCGCGATGGAATCGCGGGGGCGGGCGCCAACGTCGGGGAAGTTCGGCGGATCGAACTCGCCGCTGCGATCCGCGATGACCAGGGTCGCGTTGGACTTGCCGAAGCCCCACGTGTCCACCCGGAGGCCCTGCGCGTCGCCCGGGCCGCCGAACCAGGGAATCAGGTAGGTGTTCGAGGAGAAGCGGTAGCCTTCCCGCGAGAACACGTAGCTGTCGATGCCGCGCGTGCCGAACTCCCTGCGGAAGCGAAGGTGCGCCTCCTGGTAGTGGAACTCCGGTTGGGCGTTGTTGTTATCGTTGGGGTGGTACTTGGCCTCGAACTTCATGTACGACTCGATGCCGGCCATGGGCTGCGAGAACAACCGGAAGTTGATGTAGTCGGCCACGTCGCCGTTGTTCGAGTCGAACTGCCAGAGGTAGGCGCGGTCGTTCTTCCTCAGGTCCATCATCAGCTGGTAGTCGCCCTCGAGCTTGGTTGCCGCCAGCACCGACGGCGCGAGGCAGCCCAAAGCGATGGCCAGCAACGGCAAAATGCGGAGCGCGGAGCGCGAACTCATGGACGGCCTCCGTGACCGAGCGGGAAGCGCAGTGACATGCGGTACGAGGCGCCGAGATCATGGCTGCTGGCAAGGGCGGCGTCCACGTTGTAGCCCTTGTGGAAGACGCCGAATCCACCGCTGAACTGCAGGTCGTTGGGGGACTGCTGTGCCCTGTAGGCGACGGAGAGGTTGGAAAGTCCTGTGCGGATGGCGAACACGTCGTAGAAGAGGATCTCGAGTCCCACGGAGAGGAGTGCCGAGCGCCCCTCCTGCTGGGCCAGGCCGAGGTTCACCGTGGACTCGCGGTTCCAGCGCATGGCCGCGGCCAGTTCCTGCCGCGCGATCAGCCGGTCGCCGCCCGTGCCCGCGACGAACTCGAAGCGCGGCTGGAGCGCGTCGCGCAGCACCCAGCTGACGTCCGTGGACCATGGCGTGCGCAGGCGCGCAGCGAGATCCAGTGAGGGGTGCGAGGTCGACCCGAAGTCGACGAGCCGCCCGTCGGGACCGAAGAATGCCTGGAAGCCGGCGCGCATGAACTTGGCCGACGCGCCGGCGTCGAGGTCGAATCCGTGGCAGGCCGCAATCACCGTGCGGCCGGTCGAGAGGGAGAACTGGTCCTCGGCGTAGACGTCGGTGACGGCGAGGCGGTGCCAGGCGATCGCGAACCCGGTGTTGTACATCCGCGCGCCGAGGGCCACGGAGTTCTCGCCGAGGTTGTCCACGCCGTAGGGTTTGGAGTAGTCCAGCAGGAGTTCCGGGCGTCGCGTGGACGCGAGCGCCGCGGGGTTCCAGTGGTATGCGGACACGTCGTTCACGCTGGCCATGGCGGCCGGGCCCATGGCCAGGACGCGCGCGCCGGCATCGGACTGTTCGAAGTACGCGCGGGCCGGCGTGGCGCAGGCGAGCGCGGCGACGGCGATCAGCAGTAGGAAACGATTCATCGGACGACCACCACGGCGCGCACGGCGCGATCGAGATTGGGTTCGATGACCACGCGAAGGACGTAGATGCCGGCGGGGACGATACGGCCCGAGGCATCCCGTCCATCCCAGCGCGAGAAGCCCTTCGCCGACAGCATCTCGTCGGCGTCGATCGCAAGCAGCGGGAGCGGGAAGCCGGTCGGCTGGTTGTTGATCACCTGATCGTTCTTGATGAACAGGTTCCGCACCCAGTGCCCGGTCACGTCGAACACGTTCGCGGACATCGAAACGGTGCGGGCGCGATCCAGCGCAATGCCGGGATCGAGCGGCGGCGTGAGCTTGAAGTGGAAGTTCGTGCCCTCGCCGCGGTCGGGAGAGAACGCCGGCCGGTCCGCCTTGAGATCCGCGAGCGAGAAGCGCACGGACTTGAGCGGCGGGTCGTAGCGGAACGTGACGCGGGAGATCGGCGAAACGCCCCAGTCGGGAACGCCGTCGCCGATGCCGTCGGGCGAGGGCGAGCCGATGTCGTCATTCCGATCGAGGTCCAGGATCGCGTAGTTGTCGATCACCACCTGGGCGTTTCCGTCCGTGACATGACCCGAGAGGTTGTCGGGCGCGGAATCCGGGCCGCCGGAGCCGTCCCCGCTTCCGGTCAGGACCGCGCAGATCTTGATCTTGTGCACGCCGAGCGGCAGGCGGCGGACCGAGTCCGAGACGCCGCCGACGCTCACGAACGTGTCGCGCGTGCCGGAGCCCCCGCCGAGAGCGTCAAACACGTTCCGCCACGGAACGGCGAACTCCATCGCGCGGCCCGTATTGCCCTGGTCGAACGAGGCGGCGGCGTGAAAGTTCGGTCCCACCTGCTCGTCAATGACCTTGTTCGCGTCAACGTGGCTGATCAAGCGCGGGCTCGTGTTGCGGTCCCACGTCGCCCCGAACACGTCCGGCGCGAACTCGTCCCCGGGGAAGCGCGCGGTCTGGTCGAACATGAAATTGCGTTTCCACGAGTTGAGGTTGCTCATGTCGGACATGCCGCGGTTCGGGAGGGTGTCCAGGAAAAGGATGATGTTGTTGTCCCAGCACACGCCCTCGACCGCGAAGTAGAGATACTGCGCGTCCCAGGTCACCCGGATCTGCAGGAGCTCCTCGCTGTAGCCCCACTTGGAGTCGTCGCGCGGCTCCTGGAACACGCCGGACGAGTTGTACCCGAAGACATCCTCGTCCCCGAGGATGAACTCGTTCGTGTAGCCGTCGATCCGCATCCGAGCGCTGAGGTCCCGCGCGGTCTTGGCGTGCGCGGCCGGGGCGAGGGTGAGCAATGTGGCGAGCAGGAGACAGAGCTTCAGGCGCAAGGGAGGACCACCGGAAGGAGTCACGCGTGGACGTCGGGAACATGCGGCCGCAGCATGATGCAGACATGTCCGTGGATGGTCAAGTGGGGAGCTGCCGTTGGGAGCGCACGAGTGAAGCGGTTGTGGGTGGGGGGCAGATGGGCCGAAACGCCGCGCAATTCGTGTGAAAGGTCCGGGTTGCGCTCGCATGTCCCGCCGGTTACAATTCTGGGTGGAGCTATCCGTGCACGCGCCGGCTTCACGGCCGGACGAGTGCGGGCTGCCCGGGTCCTGCCTGCACCTCGCCCGACGCGTTCCCCAACGACCCGGTGGAGACTGCGCCCCATGAAGAGGTTCACGACCACGCTTATCGCGATGCTCCTGCTGGGCGTCGCCGTGCAGGCGCGGGCATTCGTTCCGCAGACGATCAACGTCGACGGCGTGAACGATTTCGATCCGGCCAACCTGCTGAAGGACGATCGCAGCGACACGCAGCCGAACTGCACCCCCGCGGCTCTGCCGCTGGACCTGGGCCGCGTCTACATGACGAACGACGCGAACTACCTGTACATCGGCATCGAGTTCGCGCAGACCTGCTTCTGCAGCATGAACCTCGGCATGGCGTTCAACACGACGGGCGGGACCGGCGGCGGCACCTCGGATCCATTCGGCCGCGACATCGGCTGGGCCAGCATTGCGACCAAGCCGAACTGGATCATCTACGACGTCACGCCCACCAGTTGCAACACGTTCAACTACGAGATCCTCTACCGGGACACGACCGTGGCCGCGGTCCACAGTTGGCTGAACCGCTCCGCGTTCATCAACCCGGCATGGGGCGGCGGCGCGAACGGCCTCGGCATCATCGACAGCCTGAACTTCAAGGAACTCAAGATTCCCCTCTCGGTATTCGGCCTGACCACGGGGAACACGCTCAATGCCGAGTTCTGGGTGACGCAGGAAGGCACCACCAAGGGGCCTCTCGACGCGCTCGCCAGCGATGACGTGCAGATGTCGCACCCGAACACCACCACGTTCGACACGAGCGCCGTGGTGCAAATGACGCACATGCTGGCCTACACCGTGCTGAACTACGTGGACACGCAGCCCCCCACGGTTTCCAAGGCCGAGGCCATGGGCTTCACGGTCCTCGCGAACAGGCAGGTGCAGCTGTCCTCGAACAAGATCGACCTGACGTTCAGCGAGCCGGTGGACCAGACGACCTCGCAGGTTCCGGGTAACTACGTGTACTCCGGCCCCTCGGCGCGCAGCGTGATCAGCGCCCTGCGTGACGCCGTCACGCCCAGCGTCGTGCACCTCACGCTGAACGCGGCGGTCGCCGCCAGCGCCGTGGCCCACGCCATCACCGTGACCGGTGTCAAGGACGCGGCCCTGACCCCGAACACCATCGTCGCCAACGGCACCACGAACGTGGGTTCCTTCTACCTCCAGAACGTCACCTTCAACGGTGACTTCCGCCTGGGTCTGTGCAACGGGAACTTCGCCGCTGCCGACACGTTCGCGGTCGAGGGGAGCCTGAGCCCGCTGACGTTTACGCTGTGCGACAACGTCCTGCTGACGGACGCGAACACCGACTCGATCTACACCGCGACGGTGCCGTTCTGCATCCCGCACTACGTGGGGGCGACCCGGGACACGCTGCACCTGGAATGGAAGTTCTCGCACAAGTGCGTCGATTTCGAACCGTTTGCCGGCAACCGCGGCTACCGGATCGACGCGGCCAACGGTGCGACAGCCACGGTCAGCGCCGCCTGGAACAACGACGACCCGTCGAACTTCACCTCGCACGCGGTGGACGTCATCTTCCAGGTCGACGCGGCGCACTTCTTCCCCGCGGTCAGCCCCATCCTCACACTGCTGGGAAACACGACCCCGCTGCACTTCACGCAGCCGGGCACGACCCTGTACGACGACGGCACGCACGGCGACCTGGTGGCGGGTGACAAGATCTACACGGTCCGCGTCACGTTCCCCTCGTGCTCGCCCAAGAGCGTGGACTGGAAGGTGGATTTCAACGGCACGATCGAGTGTCTTGGCCAGAACAATCGCAACGTCTACCTGAACGACGCGCTCTACAGCTCCGCCACGCCGATCACGCTGCCGGCCCGCGGCATCGACCGCTGCACGGTGACGGACAAGCCGCTGACGGTCGTGTTCAAGGTCAACATGAGCCCGATCAACCCGCTGCCGTCCTCGGCGGACACCGTGGTCGTCAAGGGCAGCGCGCTGCCGCTGACCTGGGGATGGCCTGCCGCCTCCGCCGCGGTGATGGCTGACAACGGCGTGGGCGACGACACGCGCTCACACGACGGCGTGTTCACGAAGTCGGTCACGTTCCCGGATTCGACTGCGTTCGCGGTTTCGTTCAAGTACGACTTCAAGTGGGCGGGCGCCACGACCGACTCGCTCGAGTGCGCTGGCTATCCGGACCGCTGGCTGGTGCTCGACGACGTTGTCATGAGCTCGGGCACGCCGATCGTCCGCCTGGTCAACCCGTTCAACTACTGCAGCGATCCCACGGCGGTGCTGCCGACCGTGATGCCGCACGCCGGCACCGCGTTCGGCGCGCTTCGCCAGGTGATGCCCAACCCGATCGCCCGGCACGCGAACTTCTCGTTCGAGCTGTACCGCACCGGCCACGTGACGTTCAGCCTCTATGACGTGACCGGCCGCCGGGTCGCGCGTCTCGTGAACGCCACGCTGCCCGCGGGCGTGCACTCGGTCTCGTGGGACGGCGTGAGCGACGGCGGCATGCGCCTCGCGAGCGGCGTGTACATGTATGAAGTGGCCATGGGCGCCGACCGGTTGTCGCGCCGCATGATCCTGGTCCACTAGCAGGCGAATCCGGCACGCGAAGGCGGCCCGGGGGAGACACCCCGGGCCGCCCGCGAACCGGCAGGATGTGCAAGACGCAACGCATACGGGCTTGCCTGGGTACCCCTGCCCGATGTTAGGATTGAAGCTGGTCCATGCAGCAACGACCCCTCCGGATCCCCCGCGGGGTGCGAGAGCTACTCACATCAGAGGAGGACCTGTTCCATGAAGAAGATCACTACTCTTGCCCTCGCCCTGCTCGCCTTCTCGGCGATCGCCGCGTCCGCCCAGGGCCCGTTCTACGCCCGTGGCAGCTACTACGACGCCGGCTGGAGCGCTGACGCCGGCAATCAGCTGACCGAAGGGCCCGCGGGCGTGTTCACGGCCACGATCCTCTCGCCGATGGCGGCGGGCTCGTACCTGGGCAAGGTCGCCTTGGCCGACTGGTCGTCGAGCTGGCCGAACAGCAACCAGCCCGTGATCCTTGCTGTTGGCAACGAGAACGTGAAGTGGTCGTTCGACACGAACACGCATACCGACGGCTGGTTGCCGGCGAGCAACATCGCGATGAACGATCATGGGACCACCGGCCTGACGTTCGAGGTCATCGGCGCGGCCCTCGAGACCGGCAGCTGGGGCTCCGGGGTTGCGGCGACGCTCACGGGCGACGTCTGGGGAGTGCAGATCGTGATCGGCACGCCCGGCACGTACGACGTGAAGTTCCGCAAGACCGGCGATTGGGGCATCAACTGTGGCGCCAGTGGCTTCGGCACCAACGAGAGCAACTACAGCTACACGACGACGCTCGCGAACCAGCCGGTTCTCTTCCAGTTCAACGAGAAGACCGGCCGCATGCGTGCGCTGGTGGGCGGCAATGCGAGCCCGACGCACACCACGACGTTCGGCGCCATCAAGGCCCAGTACCGGTAGTCGCAGTCGTTTCGTTCACGCAAATCGGGCGGCTCTCAACGGAGCCGCCCGATTTGTTTTACGCCGACCGCCTCACGTGGAACTTCAGCCCTTCACGCCGCCCAGCGACAGCCCGCTGACGATGTAGCGGTTCAGGCCGATGAACAGCGCCATGACCGGCACGCACACCAGCAGGCTGCCGGCAGCGTAGTTCGCCCACTCGGTCTGGAACTGGCCCGCCAGGCTCTCGAGCCCCAGCGGCAGCGTGTACAGCTCCTGGCGCGAGATGATGATGCGGGCGACCAGGAACTCCGACCACGCGGCCATGAACGAGAACAGCGCGGTGATCGAGAGCGCGGGCGCCGCCAGCGGCAGCGTGATCCTGTAGAACGCCTGCCAGGGCGAGCAGCCGTCGATGAGCGCGGCCTGCTCCAGCTCCACGGGGATGGTGTCGTAGTAGCCGCGCATGGTCATCACGCAGAACGGCAGCGCGGTGGCGGTGTACGCCACGACGAGGCCGGCGAACGTGTCGAGCAGGTGCAGGTTCTTCATGAGCACGTACAGCGGCAGCATGAGCATCGTCGCCGGGAACATCTGCGTCATGAGGAACATCGAGATCGCCGCGTCGCGCCCGGCGAAGCGGAAGCGCGAGAACGCGTACGCCGACGTGGACGCCAGCGTGACCCCCAGCAGCGTCACGGACAGCGACACGACCAGCGAGTTGCGCAGCCACAGCAGGAAGGGCTTCTCGAACAGCATCGCGTGGTACGCCCGCAGCGACGCGCCCGGCGGGATGAGGGCCAGCGAGGTGGAGTAGAGCTGGTCGCCGGGACGCAGCGAGATCGTGATGATCTGCAGGATGGGATAGACGGTCGCGATCGCGAAGCAGACCAGGAAGGCCTGCACGAACACGCGGCCCGGGGTCCAGCCTTTTGCCTGTGCCCTCATGCCGTGCGCTCCTTCGCGTTCGTTTGGCGCATGATCTGCAGGACGAAGCCTAGCAGCAGCAGGAACACGACCACCGAGAAGGCCGCCGCGTAGGAGTAGCGCGAGTAGGTGAATGCCACCTTGTAGATGTACGTGACCAGGATGTGCGTCGAGTCCGCCGGCTGGCCGCCGTTGGAGATGAGCCAGACGATCAGCGTGTTGTTGAACGTCCAGATCGTGCCGAGCATCGCGGCCGGGATGAGCACGGGCATGAGCGAGGGCAGCGTCACGTGCGTGAACTGCTGCCAGGCGCTGGCGCCGTCCAGCTCGGCGGCCTCGTACAGGTCCGGCGGGATCGACGTCAGGCCTCCCAGCGCCACCACCATCATGAACGGGAACCCGAGCCAGA
>CAIXRL010000079.1 GCA_903921835.1 Candidatus Eiseniibacteriota bacterium
CAACCACCGCCGCACGCCGGGGTCCGCTCGCCGCGCGGCGCGCAGGCGGGCTGGCGGCGGCGCGCGCGGTCTTCTGCTTCTTCCCCGCCGGCGTCACCGCGCGTTTCGGCCCGGGCTTCTGCCGCGGTGCCGCGGGTTCGAGCGGTTCCTCGCGGGCCAGCTTCAGCCCGAAGAGCGCGGAGAGGTCGCCGCCGCCGAGGATCTTCTTCGCGGCGGGCTTCTTCATGGCCAGCGGGAGCCCCGCGCCGGCCCTGGCGATCAGGTCCTTCTCGTCCACCTCGCGGAGCTTGAAGAGAAGCTCGGGCTGTTCGTCCAGCCGGGCGCCGACGCCGTAGAGGACCGCCGCGACGTGCTTGCACATGGACGCCCAGTCCGGGCAGCTGCACGAGAACTTGATCTCGGCCGGCGCCGGAAACAGACCGGATGTCTGCTGGCAGAGGCGCTCCATGACGCCTTTGGAGAAGCGCCCCTGCAGGAGCTCCACCAGCGACCCGATGGCGCCCGCGCACTCCTGGCTGAGGGCGCTCCAGCGCGCCTTCGCCACCGGCAACACGTCGATCTTCACCTCGTACAGGCTCGAGCCGCTGACCCTTGCCGCGACCCTGCCGGGAGCGATCTGGAGGTCTACCACCGAGCCGTTGCGCACGTAGGTCCGCCCGCGTGGCAGGCGGTTCGAGTAGTCGCTGTAGCGCTCCAGGTTCTCGCACCATGCTTTGCCCCAGAATGTCGTGGCGATGGTCCGCCCCTGGATCACCACGGGCGACACGACATGCCCCTTCCTTCCGAGCTTCGCCATCTCACGCTGGGCCAGTTGTCGCCGCCGGGCCACGGGCACGTAGGGCCGCCATCCGTAGAACACGAGCTACGCCTCCTTCAGCGCGGCATTGATGTCGAGCGCGACGAGCGCCAGCAACCGGTCGTCGCTGAGTTCGGTCAGGAGCAACTCGGCGCCGCCTTCCAGGAGGTCCTTCGAGAGTTGTTGTTTCGATTCGATGAGCTGGTCGATCTTCTCCTCCACGGTACCCCGGCAGACGAACTTGTGCACCAGGACGTTGCGGGTCTGCCCGATGCGGAAGGCACGGTCCGTGGCCTGGTTCTCGACCGCCGGGTTCCACCACCTGTCGAAGTGGACGATATGGGAGGCAGCGGTGAGATTGATCCCCACGCCACCTGCCTTCAGCGAGAGGATGAAGAACGGCACGCCCTCATCCTCCTGAAACTGCTTCACCAGCTCCGCGCGCTTCTTCACCGCGGTCCCGCCGTGAAGCACGAGACCGGGACGCCCGAACACGGATCCGAGGAAGGCCGCGAGCGGGTCGATCACCTCGCGGAACTGGGTGAAGACCAGCACCTTCTCCTGCTTCGCGGCGATGACCTCCGCGATGTCGCGCAGTCGCGCCCACTTGCCGCTGTCCTCCTCGGTCCAGCCACCGTCACGCAGCCACTGCGACGGGTGGTTGCAGATCTGCTTGAATCTCATCAGATACGACAACACCACGCCCTTGCGCACAATGCCCGACGTGCCTTCGAGTCGGCCGGAAAGCTCGTCGACCGCCTGCCCGTAGAGCGCGGCCTGCTTGCGGCTGAGTGGGCAGTAGGCCTTGATCTCGGTCTTCTCCGGAAGGTCCGTGATGACGGATCGATCGGTCTTCAGGCGTCGCAGGATGTAGGGCCGCACGAGTTCCCGCAGCGGGCCATAGGAGCCATCAGACCGGTCCGCGAGGCGCTTGATCAGGGCGGCGAACTCGCCCGACGAACCGAGCAGTCCCGGGTTGAGGAAATCGAACAGGGACCACAGGTCTCCGAGTCGGTTCTCGATCGGCGTGCCGGTGAGCGCGAATCTCACACGCGCCCGGAGCTTCTTGGCGGCGCGCGTCTGCTTCGCCTGGGGGTTCTTGATCGCCTGCGCCTCATCGAGGATGACGATGTTCCACGACGTGCCCGCCAACCACGGAACGCGCAGCAGCGAGCCGTAGCTGGTGATGACCAGGTCGACGTTCGCGATGCGTTCCGCCCCCGGCGCCTCGAGTTCCGCCGCGGGGAGCGCCGACGCATGGGCGACGAGATGGTTCAGGCCCGGCGCGAATCGCTCGAGTTCGCAGGCCCAGTTGGCGAGAAGCGAGGCAGGCGCCACGAGCAGGCTGGGTCGCCTCGGCGAACTCCCGCCCGCCTTGTCGATCAGCAGCAGCGAGAGCATCTGAATGGTCTTGCCCAGGCCCATGTCGTCGGCGAGGCACGCCCCCAGGCCCAGCCTCGAGAGCAGGTGCAGCCAGCGCACGCCGACCTGCTGGTACGGCCGCAACGTGCCCTTGAGGGCGCTGCCGGGATCGCAGCGAGCCAGCTCCTCCGGACGGCGCAGTCCCTTCAGCGTCTCGGCGAGCCAGGGGCCGGCGACCACCTGGGACCACTCGGAAGCCGCGAGGCGGTCGGCTCCGTCGGCCACGACCTCGGTACCGGCGATCATGCGCATGGCCTGAACGAAGGTGAGCCCGCCCCCGGCGGCGGCCTGCTCGGCGTGCCGCAGTTGCTCCAGCATCTGGCCCAGCCGCTCGCGATCCATCTCGACCCAGCGCCCGCGGATCAGCGCGAGGCCGTCGGACTGCGCGAGCAGCTCGGAGATCTCCGCGGGCGTCAGACTCTCGCCGTCGAGCGTGACGTCCATGCGGAAGTCGAGCAGCGCATCCGTACCGAGTCCCGACGCCTGCCTGCCACCCAGGATGGCCGTCGCCTGCGGGCGGGAAGGACGCTTTGTCTTCCAGGTCGCGGGCATCCGCACGATCACCCCGGCGCTCTCCAGCAGCGGGACGTCGTTCAGAAACCGGAAGGCCTCGCCGGGCGTCCAGCGCA
>CAIXRL010000080.1 GCA_903921835.1 Candidatus Eiseniibacteriota bacterium
AAGGCCCGCATCGAGCGGCACGTGTGTCACCACGGAGCCCAGTTCTCGACGAAGATCGGGACCTTGCGCGCCCTTGCAAGGCTCACGGCGCGCGGCCAGTCGTTTGCGATCCAGGGCAGGGGGGACGCCGTCGCGGCCACGCCGGCAGCGCCCGCCGCCGGCGGCGCGGATCCTGCCGCGGTCACCCGGCCAGACAAGGCCAGCGCCAGCGCCAGCGCCCATGACAGGCCCAGGTTGGGGAGATTGTCGCGCATTGGTAGATCCTACATGACACCGCAGACATCGCGGTGCGGGGTAGAACCCCCTTTCAAACCGTGCGTGCGGATTTCCCGCACACGGCTTACGGGTGAGGTTTCAGGGCGGGGCATGCGCGATACGCCCGGATACCGAACGGTTCCGCGCAGGCGGTGCAGCCCGAGGTCGTGGAAGAACGGACGTGTCCAGCCTTCGGCCTCGCCCGCGTGGAGTTGCCGCCCCTTGCGCTTCACCATGAAGCGATGGAGCCGCTTCCACACGTACGTGTCCATTCGGTTGAACTTGCTCGCCGCGTTCCCGGTGCGGAAGTAGTTGCCCCAGCCGCGCAGGATCGGGTTCAGTTCGCGGATCAAGACCCGCGCATCCTTCACGCCGTTCCGGTTGCGTCCGGTGCGTTCCTTCACGCGTTGCCGCACACGCTGCATGCTGCGCTGTGACGGCCAACGCTGGAGGAAGTAGACGCGACGGCGCTCCCTCTCCCAGATCAGCCCGCTCATGCGCTTGTGCAGGTGGCAGCCGAGGAAGTCGAACCCCTGCCGTCCACGGCTCAGGTCGATCTGCCTCGTCTTGTCCGGGTGCAGCTCCAGCCCCAGCCGTGCGAGGATCGCTCGCACACGCTGCTCCGCCTCGGCGCAGGTCGCCTGCGTGTCGCACATGACCACGAAGTCGTCCGCGTAGCGCACCAGCAAGCCCAGATGGGCGTACCGGCGTTCCCACGTCGCGTCGAGGGCGTGCAGGTAGATGTTCGACAGCAGCGGTGAGATCACGCCGCCCTGCGGGGTTCCCGCCAGCGCCGTGCGCACCCCGCCCTCGTCCATCACCCCGGCTGAGAGCCACTGCCGCAGCAGCTTGAGCACGCGCCGATCCGTGACCCGCTTCGCCACGAGCTTCATCAGCTTCCCGTGGTCGATAGTCCCAAAGTAGTCGCGGATGTCCGCGTCGAGCACGTGGTTGCCGCGCTGGCTGCCCCGTAACCGCAGGGCCTCCAGTGCGTCGGTAGCGCTGCGCTTCGGCCGGAACCCATACGAGCACGGACGGAAGTCCGCCTCGAAGATCGGTTCCAGCACCAGTCGCGTCGCCGCCTGTACCACGCGATCCCGCACGGTCGGGATGCCCAGTGGCCGCTGCTTCCCATCGGCCTTCGGGATGTACCGACGCCGCACCGCTGCGGGTCGGTACTTGCCTGCGCGCAGGTCGGCGGCGATCGCTCGCAAGAAGCTCTCGACTCCGTCCTGCTCGATGCTCGCGAGCGTCACGCCATCCACGCCCCCGGCACCGCGGTTTCGCCTCACCCGCTTCCATGCTTCGCGCAGGACGTCACCCCTGCACACGCGGTCGTACAGCGCATGGAAGCGTCGTTCCGGTTGCCGCTTGGCCACCGCCCACAGCCGTCGTTGGAGTTCTCGCACTTTGTCGACCGGCTTTCGACGGTCGGGGAAGTTGGGTCCGGTCTTGCCGGCCATGCCCTCGCGCTTACCTCCGTCCACGGCACCCTCACCCCAGGGACCCTTCCCTCCGGTCGCGTTGTTCTTCACGACCATCGCCGGTACTACGATCCCCTCGGACTCCCGCTGCACACGACGCGTTTTCACCTTCGGCTTATGCGCGTCGCTCTGCCCTGACGCGGGCTGCGCAGACGGGTCTCTCCTGTTCCTCATCGAGCCTTGAGCACGTGCTGCGCCCTCTACCCCGGCAGGACTCGCGGTGGTTGCTGCTCCGGACTTCCGCACCGCGAGCGTGGCCTTCGCCGTGACATGCGCGGCTCGGCTCCCGCATTGTTCCTCTGTCGAGGCGGCAGGCTTCACTTGATGTTGCGGCCCGCGCTCTTGCTCCCTCCGTAGAGGCTCTTGACGCCCCGCTTCGGCCACGGCGATCTCTCGCCGCGCCGGGGGCCTGCTACCGGACGGTCCGGTTCCTGTCCGCGCGGGACTCGCACCCGCTGGTTCGATGAGGCTTGAACGGCGACGCCGTTCTTCAGGACGCACCATGCGCGCAGTGTACCCCGGCGCGCCGGATCGCGCGCGGCGGGCCGGGCGCTTGCGGTTCATGAAGGGTCCGGGATAGCGTGCGGGCATGCTGCCCACTGCTCCGCGCACGCGGCTCGCGCGAGTCCAGGACTCGCCCGCGGGCGCCGCCGCCGCCGGGCGCGGCGTTCCCGCATCGTCCGAACTCCGCCGGCCGGCCGGCACGACTGCGAGCCCGACCGGGCGGGCCACGGTGCGCGCGTGAGCGAGCTCCCGCCGGGGGGCGCGACCGCCGTCGACGCACTGCTCGATGGCCTCAACGACGAGCAGCGCGCGGCTGTCACGCACGGCGAGGGACCGCTGCTCATCGTGGCCGGCGCGGGC
>CAIXRL010000081.1 GCA_903921835.1 Candidatus Eiseniibacteriota bacterium
ACCCACCTTCGGTGGGTACCCCGAAGCGCGACCGGCCGCTGTCCTCATCCGGTCAGCGCGCGCGCGCGAGCTCCAGCCGGTACGTGCGTCCGCGGGGTTCGAGCCGGTAGAGCACGGTGTAGCCCGCGAGTGACACCTGGTCCCTGCCCACCCAGTGATCCTCCACGAGCTCGTCGAGCCGGCCGGGGTATCGACCGTTCTCGCGGGCGTAGAGGTCGAGCGCGTAGCGCAGGTCGCGCAGCTGCGCCGTGGCGTAGACGTCCTGCTGCGGAGCGGGACGCTCGTCCATTGCGAGGTGCGCGCTCGCGAACCGGAGCGCGCCCATCAGGAGCAGCACCAGCGCCGCGGTCGCGAACTCTCCTACGAGCGGATTGCGCTTCGCGACCGGGTGGGCCGCCCGGTTTGGAGCGGGCGCCACACTGCCAGGATCCTGACGGCCGACGAACTCGATCCAGTTCGCGTCCAGCATGCGCTGCAGTGCTTCGTAGGCCTCGTACTCCGAGAGTGGCGCCGCCAGAACGACGCTGGCCACGGTGTGGTGGCCGTCGATGATCCCGAACAGTTCGCGCTCCTCGTCCGAGAGCGGGTCGTCCGGATCGGGCAGGTCGCGCACCCCGAGCAGCTGGTGCGGATCGCGGAAGAGCGTCACGAAACGCTTCTCCTCGTCCGCGCGCCGGGCCGCCTCGATCATGACGCCTTCCATGCTCAGCATGACCAGCGGCGTCTGCGTCCACTTGCTGTTGGGGTCGAACCGGTACGTGCCGTTGTCCCACCGCACGATCCGCGCGAGATCGTCGAGGATCTGGCGCTCGATGAAGCCGGCGAGTTCCTGCGCGTCGAGGTAGCGGCCGTTGAGGAGCAGGTCCTCGAGGTCGCGGCCGGATTCCTTCTGGATCGTGAGCAGGCCGCGGTGCTGTTCGTCCGAGAGCCGGTGCGTCACGCGCAGGAATGCCAGGAGCGGATCGTCCTTCACCAGACCCGGCTGGCGGGTGGAGACGATCCGCCCCTCGAGCACCCAGACCACCGCGCGCTCGGTGCTCCATTCCAGCGCGAGGCAGCCGGACTTCTTCTGCGTGCCCACGAGCTGGAGGATCTCGCTGGCGGAGAAATCGCGGAGGTTTCCCTGAAGGGCCATGGCGTCTTCCTATGCCGCGGTCTGGAACGAACGGCGCGTGTTCTGCTGGACGCGACCGCGTTGCATGGCGTTGTGCGACCTCTCGCGGGCGCGCTCCTGCTCCGCAAGCCGGAAGTAGCCGAGCAGCGAGATCGCGTACACGAGCGCCGCGCCGGAGACGAGCGCGACCGCAGGTACTTCCTGTCCGGGCAGCGTGAGCCTGGGGTCGAGCGCGTACGGCGCGGCGGTTCCGCTCCAGGCACGCGCGAGCAGCCATGTGGCGGCCAGCAGGAACACGGGCGTGAAAGCGCGCCTGTGGGCCAGCAGCCCGTAGCCGGGCAGCGTGGCGGCCAGCGCGGTGTGCACGAACCGCAGGCGGCGGCTGCGCTCCTGGCGGCGACGCAACAACAGCACGCGCGAGAACTCGGGCGTCTCACCCTGCGCCTCCGCGGCGGCGCAGGCCGGGCAGAGCGCGTGCTCGCGACGACGCACGGCACAGCGGCGGCAGACAGTCGCGTCGCAGTTGCTGCACAGGCGGAGGTGGAGACGGCGGTGCTGCCAGGTGCCGCACGCGATCCCGATCACGCATACGATGATCGCCAGCGCGCCGAACGGCCAGCCCATGGCCTCCGCGTGGCGACGCAGTCCGACCGGGACATCGCCCGCCATGTCCGTGGGGATCGCCGCCGTCCGGATCGTGTTCCAGAAGACCTTCGGTTCCAGCCACTGGTCGATCAGAGGGAGCAGTCCGTCCGCCGTCCCCTGCGCCTGATAGTTGCGAACGAGCTCGAAGTCGAGCGCCGAGGCGCGCGCGAGGGCCTCCGTCGCAGCGGCGTAGTCGTAGCGTTGCGTGTGGATCTGCGCCGAGTTGAAGGAGGCTGCGGCGTTCGCCGGATTGGCGTCGATGGCGCGCCGGTAGCAGGCCAGCGCGTCGTCGCCGCGGCCCTGCATCGCGAGCACGTTCCCCAGGTCGTTCCACGCACGATCGTTCGCGGGCCACAGTTCCACGACGCGGCGATAGGCCTTCTCCGCCACGCCCAGACTGCCGCCACGCCTCGCGGTCCAGCCCAGGCCGAACTGCAGCAGGGCGTTGTCGGGCATGCGCACGGCCAGCGCCGTGAGCCGGGCCTGGCTGTCGGCCCGGTACGGAGAGTTCTCCAGCGCCGGCACCGCGTACAGCGGCGCCGCGCCCTCGTGTAGCGGGAGCGACAAGCGTTCGGAGACGGACAGGACCGCCGGCATCGCGAACACGGCCGCGAGCAGGAGGATGAAGAGTGCCCGCTCGCGCGCACGCAGCACGGGCCAGAGGTAGGCGAGGAACCCGAGCGTGGGCAGCGTGAGGCCGAAGCCGGCGAGGAAGGGCAGACCCATGAACGCCGCGGCCCACCACTGCGATCCGCGCCGGGTTCCGAAGCGGGCGAGACTCTCGCGCCAGACGTGCGTGACCTCCTCGCGCCGCAGCCACACGACCAGCATCGCCGCGAGCAACAGGCCCGCGAACAGCGCCTGGTAGCCGATGAGGAAGGCGTTGGCCGCGAGCTCGAGTTGGAGGTTGAAGCTCTGGCGGATGAGTTCGAGCACCACGGCGTACTGTTGCAATGCCTGGCTGGGCTCGCGCGTCAGCATCCACGAGGCGAGCGTCAGGTGCGGCTCGACGAACGAGGGGTCGAGTTCGGAAGCCCCGCGCACGTTGAGCAACGCTTCGTCCCTCTGGCCGGACTGCCGCGCGATGAGGCCGCGCCGGTAGAAGATGCGCGCCTCGAGCGGCAGGGACGCGAGGTGGCGAGTGGTCCGGTAGGCCGTCCAGTCAGAGACGTGCCGCAGGTCACCCGGAGGCCGCGTGGCCTGGGGCGCGGGCGGATGCGGCTCGCGCGGGGGGGCTGCCCTGCGGACCACGGAAGTCCTGGCCGCGAGCGTGGACGACGTTTGCGTGTCGCCCGGGGTGGTGGGCTCGGCCGCGATCGTCGGGTCGGGTGCGGCCTCCACGTTGCCGGCCGGCGCGGCGCACGAGTGCGGCGGTGCGAGCGTCATCCACGCGGCGAGCGCAGCAACGCCCACCACGCCTCCGGCGAGGCGCGCGACGATACGTGCGAAGCGGTGAGGTGAGGAGGCTCGAGTCCGAGCCATGTGCCGGCGGTGCATTCCCTTGACACTCCGGGTGGAGGCTCATAAGTTGCGGCGCTATCAGGAACTGGTATCGGCGGCCCCGAGCCACCGCTTGAGAAGCAACTCCGCCCCGGCTTTCAGCGTTCCCCGGCGGGCCCACACGGCCCCGGGCGCGGAAGCGGGGATCGCGTCGGCGGCCCGCCCGCCCGGGAGCAACCATGAGCGAAGAGACCGCAGCTTCCGCCACGCCCTGGATTCGAATTCACGAGGCGGGGACGCGCATTGGCCAGTCCGTCGAGATTCGCGGCTGGGTCACGCACCGCCGTTCCAGCGGCAAGATCCAGTTCCTCGTGGTCCGCGACGGCAGCGGCGAGATGCAGTGCGTCGCGGGGGTGCGCGACCTGTCTGCCGGACAGTGGGAGGCCAGCCAGGCACTGACTCAGGAATCGGCGGTCGTGCTGCGCGGCACCCTCAAGGCGGATGCGCGCCAGGTGGGCGGTGTCGAGCTGGGCATCCAGTCGCTCGAGGTGATCTCGCTCGCGCCCGAATACCCGATCACGCCCAAGGAGCACGGCGTGGACTACCTCATGGACCACCGGCACCTGTGGCTGCGCTCTCCGCGCCAGCAGGCGATCCTGAGGATCCGCGCCGAGATCATCTCCGCGTTCCGCGACTTCATGAACGGCGAGGGTTTCGTGCTCGTGGACGCGCCCATCTTCACGCCGAGCGCGTGCGAGGGCACTACGACGCTGTTCGAAACGCAGTACTTCGACGACAAGGCCTACCTGACGCAGAGCGGCCAGCTGTACATGGAGGCCGCGGCGATGGCCTTCGGGCGCGTGTACTGCCTCGGGCCCGCCTTCCGCGCCGAGAAGAGCAAGACGCGCCGGCACCTCATCGAGTTCTGGATGATGGAGCCCGAGTGGGCGTTCGCGACCCTCCCGGACGTGATCGCGCTCGAGGAGCGCCTGCTGGTGGCGACGGTGGCGCGCGTGCTCGAGCGGCGCGGCGAGGACCTCAAGGTCATCGAGCGCGACACCACCAGGCTCGCGCGCGTGCAGGGGCCGTTTCCGCGCATCCACTACGACGACGCGGTGAAGATGCTGCACGCCGCGGGAATCCCGTTCGAATACGGCAACGACTTCGGGGCGCCGGACGAGACGGAGCTTTCGAACCGCTACGACACGCCGATCTTCGTCACCCACTACCCGGCCGCGATCAAGGCGTTCTACATGGAGCCGGATCCGGCGAATCCGCAGCTGAGCCTCTCGTGCGACTGCCTGGCGCCCGAGGGTTACGGCGAGATCGTCGGCGGCGGGCAGCGCATGTCGTCGCTCGACTTGCTGACGCAGCGGATCGACCAGCACGGCCTGCCGCAATCGGCGTTCGAGTGGTACAAGGACCTGCGCCGCTACGGTTCGGTGCCGCACGCCGGGTTCGGCATCGGTGTCGAGCGCACGCTGGCGTGGATCGCGGGACTGGACCACGTTCGCGAGAGCATCGCCTTCCCGCGCATGCTCTATCGGCTGACGCCCTGATTCGGACGCGGGGATCGGCTGGCCGGGAGCGTGCGGCATTTGCGCGTCGGGCGAGGCGCGGTCGCGCGGGGACTTCCTGTCGGGGAGGCGGTGTCCTGGCGGTCGATAGGGGCACGCGGCGCAGTTCGGACCGGCTCGCGTGGGGCCCGACCCGGACCGCCCGCAAACGGGGGATTGACATGCCCACCAGCTGCTTCCTAAACTCATGCACCTTCGTGACCCGGAGCGCCGGACGGTGGCTATCCGTCCCGGTTTTGCTCCTGTTGGCCTGTGCCCTGCTCTTCCTTCCCGGGTGCAGCCACCGTTCCCCAGGACAGGTGGTGGATTCGGAGTCCAGCGGGCGTATCAGGGTCGTGAGCGTGCCCGAGGCGAGGGATCTGGTCGCGCGTGAGACGGAGGCCTTCCGCCGGGCTTATCCGCGGGCGGCATTCGAAGTGGTTGTGGGAACATCCCGGGAAGCGGTGACGCAACTTCTGGAGCAGAGAGCGGACATCATCGTGTTGACGCGGGAGCTGGAGCCGGAGGAGCGCAGCGTGCTGGTCAGGGGTGGAATGGAGCTCGAGGGGTATCGGTTCGCGCGCGATGCCATCTGTGTCGTCGTGCACCCGACGAGTGCGCTCGAGAACGTCTCCGTCGACGACCTGCGCCGGATCTACCTCGGGGAAGTGACCGACTGGCGGGCGCTCGGCGCGCGGCCCGGGCGCATCGAACCGGTCGTGCCGGCGCCCCGCAGCGACCTCATGACGTCATTTGTGCAGCGCGTCATGGGAGGCGCGCAACCGACGGCGCCCGCGTACCGGGCCGAGTCGGAGTCCGCCGTGGTGGCGCGCGTCGTGCGTACTCCCGGAGCGATCGGTTTCGTTTCGATGGCGTGGGCGGACCGCGGTGCCAGGGCTCTTCGGGTTTCCGCCCTCACCGGGCTGCCCTACTGGAATGCCGACGTTGAGAAGGTGTACAAGGGGCAGTATCCGCTGACCCGTGCCTGCAACCTGTACGTTCGCGTCGGCGGCGCGAAGCTGGCCAACGGACTCGTGACCTGGGTCCTGAGCATCGACGGCCAGAGAATCGTTCACGACGCGGGGCTGGTGCCGACCGAAGTGCCGGTTCGCTTCGCCCGTCGTTCCCCGTTGCTTGGAAGTCACTGAAGAGGAGAGGCGACCACCCCATCATGAACCCCATGTCCCGCAACCGCCTTGCCGTGAGCGCCATCGTGGGCCTGGCCGCCGCGCTCACCGTGCTGGCGCTGGGCGCGCCGGCGGTGCTCGCCGACGACCTCAAGGACGCGCGCGCCGCACTCGCCGGGGGAGACCTCGACCAGGCGCAGCGGCTGTTCGAGCGCGTCGCCTCGCAGGGATTCGCCGACGGCGCCGCGGGCGTGGGCCTGGTGGAACTGCGCCGGCGCGACTACGCGGCGGCGCTGGAGTCGTTCCAGAAGGCGCAGAAGATGGATGCGAACAACGCGCTCGCCTGGTACGGGGAGGGCGAGGTCGACCGCCGCCAGGAGGACTTCGAGAAGGCACTGCCGTTCTTCCAGAAGACCGTGGACATCGACCACAAATTTCCGGACGCGCAGCTGGCGCTCGGGGATTGCCTCGTGAAGCTCAAGCGCTACGATGAGGCGATCCAGTCGCTGAACCCCGGGCTCAACTGGGGCACGAAGTGGAAGCCGCGCTTCCTGGTCGCCCTGGGACAGGTCGAGATGGCGCGCGATTCGCTGCGCGACGCGGGCATCTACTTCACGCAGGCGCAGCAGGCGGCCCCCGACGATCCGGCCACGAACCGGGCGCTCGGCGATTTCTATCTCAAACGCAATATCGGTTCGCTCGCGATCCCGTCCTACCAGAGAGCGACGGAACTGGATTCCGCCGACGTCGAGCTGCGGTACGCGCTGGGGCAGGCGCTGTATTTCGACCAGCGTTACAACGACGCGCTCGAGCACTTCAAGTGGGTCGTTGCCAGGGATCCGGAGTTCGCCCCGGGCGAACTGGCGCTGGGCAACCTCTACTACCTTTCGGGCCCCGCCGACGCGAAGCGTTACGCGGACGCCCGTGCGCCGCTGGAGAAGTACACGACGCTCGCCCCGAAGGATCCGAGGGGCTGGAGCCTTCTGGGCCGCGACGACTACTTCCTCAAGCTGAAGGACGAGGCGGTGGTTGCGATGTCGAAGGCCGCAGCGTTGGGCGAGAAGTCCAAGGAGATGTACACGATCCTGGGGCGGTGCTACGTCGAGCAGAAGGACTGGAATGACGCGCTCGAGGCCTACCAGAAGGGCGAACCGAACACGACCGACCTGCTCAAGATCGGGCAGATGTACGTGTTCCTCGGCAGCATCGACAAGGCGGACTCGGTCTACCAGTCCCTGCTGGACCGCGACTCCACCCGCTGGGAGGGCAAGTTCGCCCTTGTGGAGATGGGCAAGCTGCGCTTCCGCCTGAAGGACTACGCCGGCACCGTCGGGATCATGCAGCGGCGAATCGCGCTTGACCCGAACTCGGACGAGGCCTATTACTTTATGGGCTTGTCGTATAATGAGATGAAGCAGCTGCCGGACGCCGTCGCGGCGCTCCGCCAGGCGACCGTACTGGCGCCGGCGAAGGCCGACCGGCATTTCCGGCTGGGTCTCGTTCTGGCGGCGATGGATTCGGTCTCGGTGTCCAACGACGAGTTCGATCGCTCGATCCAGATCGATTCCACGAGCAAGGACGCGGCGATCGCGTTCCGCCAGCTCGGCTATCGGGCACTGCTGGACAAGAACTGGGGGCACGCCGTCGAGATGCTCGAGCGTTCCGCGACCCTCAACGACAAGGACGCGCAGACGCTGGTCTGGCTCGCCCAGGGCTATGCAAACGCCGGGAGCAAGGCCAGGGCCGTCGAGACGTTCAAGAAGGTTCTCGTTGTGGCGCCGGGCAACCCGGAGGCCGTGAAGGGTCTCAAGCAGCTCGGCAACTGATGAGGGCGAGAGGAGTCGGGACACCGGCTCCGAGCGATGCCCCGGAGGGGCGGCGTCGGCCCGGTGGCCGGCACGGAGGAACTGGATGGCAACGTTGAAGAGTCGAATGGTTGGATCGATCGCGATCCTCACTCCGCGGGGCTACCTCACGGGCGGCGAGGAGACCGACGAGCTCGAGCGCGCGATCAAGCAGCTCGCCGAGGACGGCAACAAGTGCCTGATCATCAACCTGAGCGAGGCGCAGCACCTGAACTCGACCGCGCTCGGAACGCTGATCCAGGCGCATTCGGGCTACGTGCGTCGCGGCGGCCAGATGAAATTGGCGGCCACGGACAAGCGCATCGAGAACATCTTCGTGATCACGAAGCTTTCGCTGGTCTTCGATTCCTATCCGACCGAGGAGTTGGCGATCGCGAGTTTTGCCGAACGCGAATCCGTCTGAAACCTCGATTCGTCCCGGAGGCGCCCTGATGGCCGTCAGCCGCAAGCAGGTCCTCAGCATCACCGTTCTGTACCCGAAGGGGCGGTTTTTCGGCGATCGGGAGACGGACGAGCTGGAGAAGGCCATTCTCGACGAGGCCGCGACGGGCAACACGCGTCTCATTCTGAACATGAGCGAGTGCGAGGCCCTGAATTCCGTTGGAATCGGCACCCTCATGCGAGGGTATGCCAACTACAAGAGCCGCGGCGGCGAAGTGAAGCTCTGCGGCCTCGGCAAGCGGCTCCACGATCTCTTCACCATGACCAAGTTGATTTTCGTTTTCGATCATCACGAATCCGAGGAGCTCGCGCTCGCGGCATTCGCGGAGATCGAGTCGTAGCCCCGCCGGGCCGGGTCGGGGGCGTAGTGAAGTTGCAATCAGGTCCGGTGCGAAACCGCTACCGCGACCCGGGCGGACGAGGGGGTCTCTTCCGCTACCAGTTCGATCGCAGTCCGTGCACCGCGCGGCCTGCGCTGATGGAGGAATGAAACGGCAATGAATCGATATATCGTCCCAATCTTCTTCGTTCTCGCGGTGGTGGTCTCGATCACGGTCTGGTGGTTCCTTCCCGCGCTTGGCGACATCGGCAAGACGATGAAGGAGGGTGGACCGCTCGTCTCCATGCTCATTCTGCTGCTGATCCTCCAGGTCACCTTCGTGATCGAGCGTACGTGGAGCCTCGACAAGGCAAAGGGCAGGGGGCCGCTGCCGGACTTCCTGATGAAGGTTCGCCAGAGCATCCAGAAGAAGGATGTCGAGGGCGCGATCAAGCTCTGTGGGCAGCAGCGCGGTTCCGCTGCGAACGTCATGCGGGCGGGTCTGGAGCGCTACCTGGCGCTTTCCGCCGAGGGCGCGCCGAAGGACAAGATCGTTTCCGAGACGCAGGCCGCCATCCAGGAAGCCAACGGCCTCGAAGTGCCGTTGCTGGAGCGCAACCTCATCGCGCTGTCGACGATCGCCTCGATCTCGACGATGGTCGGACTGCTCGGAACGGTGCTCGGCATGATCGCGGCATTCCAGGCGCTCGGCCACACCGGCGCGGTGGACGCGAGCAAGCTGGCTGCGAGCATTTCCGAAGCGCTCGTCAACACG
>CAIXRL010000082.1 GCA_903921835.1 Candidatus Eiseniibacteriota bacterium
GGCCGTGGCCATGCTCTACGGCCACGGTGCGCTTCGCGCCGACCCCGGGACCATGCTGCGCGACTGCGCGGACGCGGCCCCGCTCGGCCCGCTGGGGCTCTCGCTGGCCCGGCCCGGGGTGCTCGTGCTGCCGGGCGCCGCGTCGTCGCAGGCCGCGCTCGCGACGCTGGGCGCCGCGCGCCGCTACTGGCGCGAGGTGGGCGTCATCGCCGACGTGGTCGTGTTCGGCGGCGCGGCCGGAGGCGGGCACGAGGAGCTGCAGTTCCTGTCCCCGGCGGCGATCGGCGCCGGTGCGCGCGCGACGCTGGCATCCGCCGCCCGCCTGGTGCTGTCGGTGCCGGTTCTCGAGGCCGCGCGCGAGGCGCTGGCGCGCGAGAGCGTGACGCGGCCCGCCCGCAACGGGCACGTCGCCGCGGCGCATGGCGCCGAGCCCGCCGTTCTGGACACGGACGAACCCCTGCGCGAGTTCAACGGCCACGGTGGCTTCTCGGCTGACGGCAGCGAGTACGTCGTGCGCATGCCGTACGACGCCCGCACGGGATTGCGGCTGCCGCCGCTGCCGTGGATCAACGTGATCGCGAACGCCGGGTTCGGGTTCCTGGTGAGCGAAACGGGCGCCGGCGCCACGTGGAGCGTCAACAGCCGCGAGCACCGCCTGACGCCGTGGAGCAACGACCCCGTGCTCGATCCGCACGGGGAGGCGCTCTACCTGCGCGACGAAGATTCGGGCGAGTGGTGGTCCCCGCTTGCGGGGCCCGCACCGCAGCGGGCCGCCTACGAGATGCGTCACGGCCTCGGCTACAGCGTTTCGCGTCATGTCAGCGCGGGTCTGGAGCAGGAAGTGACGGTCTTCGCGCTGGCGGACGCGCCGGTGAAGCTCTCGCGCGTGCGCGTGACGAATCGCACTTCGCGGCCGCGGCGCGTGTCGTTCTGGGCCTACCAGCGGCTGGTACTGGGCGTGACGCCGGAAGCGAGCGCGCGCTTCGTGGTCACGGCGCACGCCGGGGGCGCGCCGGTCCTGCTCGCCCGCAATCCCATGGCCGCGGAGTTTGCGGGCCGCGTGGCGTTCGCCGCGGCCGTGACCCCCGCGACGCCGCTGGCGCGCAGCTGCACGACGGACCGCGAGGCGTTCCTGGGCTCCGCGGGTTCCCCCGCGCGCCCGCTGGCCGTGGTGGCCGGCGTGGCGCTCGATGGCCGCGTCGGCGCAGGACTGAACCCGTGCTTCGCCGAGCAGCTGACGTTCGCGATTCTCCCGGGCGAGACGGTGGAGTGCGCGTTCGTCCTGGGCGAGGGCGCCGACGCCGACGAGGCGCTCGCACTCGTGAACGGCCTGCGCGCGCCGGGCGCCGTGGCGGACGCGCTCGCCGCGGCGAAGGCGTTCTGGAAGGAGCTCGTCTCGGGTGTGCAGATCGAGACCCCGGACCCGGCGCTCGACCTCATGGTGAACGGCTGGCTCGCCTACCAGACGCTCTCGTGCCGCATCTGGGGACGCACGGCGTTCTACCAGTCCGGTGGCGCGTTCGGCTTCCGCGACCAGCTTCAGGATGCGGCCTCGCTGCTGCTCCTGCGTCCCGACCTCACCCGGTCGCAGATCGTGCTCAACGCGGCGCACCAGTTCGTCGAGGGCGACGTGCTGCACTGGTGGCACCCGCCGCTCGGCAGGGGGCTGCGCACCCGCTTCGCCGACGACCTGCTGTGGATGCCACTGCTCACCGCGTACTACGTCGGCGTCACCGGCGACTGGGGCGTGCTCGACGAGCGCGCGCGGTTCATCGATGCGCCCGCGCTCGAGCCGGGCGAGGACGAGGTTCTCCTCGTGCCGCGCGACTCGGGAGAGTCCGGAGACGTCTACGAGCACTGCTGCCGCGCGATCGACCGTTCACTCGTGCGTGGTGTGCACGGGCTGCCGCTGTTCGGGACCGGTGACTGGAACGACGGCATGAACCGCGTGGGCCGCGAGGGCCGGGGCGAGAGCGTGTGGATGGGCTTCTTCCTGTTCGCCGTCCTCGGCGACTTCGTGCCGCTCTGCGAGCGCCGTGGCGATCACGTGCGCGCCGAGAGGTACGAGCACTTCCGCGACCAGATGCGCGTCGCGCTCAACGACGCGGGTTGGGACGGCGAGTGGTACCGGCGCGCGTACTACGACAACGGCGAGCCGATGGGTTCGCGGCAGAGCGACGAGTGCCGCATCGACGGACTCGCGCAGGCGTGGGCCGTCCTGAGCGGTGCCGCTCCGCCCGAGCGGGCGCGCATGGCGATGGACGCGGTCGGGCGCGAGTTGGTGTCCGAGCGTGAAGGGCTCATTCGCCTGCTCACGCCGGCGTTCCGGGACACTCCCAACGATCCGGGCTACATCAAGGGCTACGTGCCCGGCGTGCGCGAGAACGGCGGGCAGTACACGCACGCCGCGCTGTGGGTGGTGCGCGCCTACGCGGAGCTTGGCCGTCACGATCTCGCCGCGCGATTGCTGTCCATGCTGAGCCCCGTGAGTCGCACGAGCGATCCCGAACGTCTCGCGGTCTACCGCACCGAGCCCTACGTCGTGGTCGCGGACGTCTACGGCGAGGCGCCGCACGTCGGCCGTGGCGGCTGGAGCTGGTACACGGGGTCCGCGGGCTGGATGCTCCGCGTGGCGGTCGAATCCGTGCTTGGGATAAGGCTCGTGCGGGGCGAGGAGCTGCGCCTGCGGCCCTGCACGCCGGCGGACTGGCGCGAGTACCGGGTGACGTACCGCGTTCCGGGCGGCGCCGCAACCTACGACCTGACCGTCCGTTGCCCGGACGGTAACCCGCAGGCCGTGGTGCGCGGGAGCGTGGATGGAGTTGCGATCCGGGTGGAGGCGGGCACTGCGGTCCTCCCGATCACGCGGGGATCCGGGAGGCACGCGGTGGAGCTCGTTCTGGGCGCCTGTGTAGCCTCATGAAACAAGGGTTGTTTTCAGTTGATCGATTGAGTGCGGTGTGGCCCGCAAGCTCATTGATGTAACAGGCTTACGTGCAGTTTCATGACTGATCTTGTTGACGTACAGGCCCTCCGCATGTAATCGTTTTCAGTGACGGCAGCAGACGGTGCTTTCCGCCATGGTTTGTGCCTTCCCGCTGGTGATTCGAAACGAGCGTGTGTAACCGTTCGTCCACGCCCGTATTGACGGGCGGCGA
>CAIXRL010000083.1 GCA_903921835.1 Candidatus Eiseniibacteriota bacterium
ACCGGCAACTGGCTGCCCGACGAGACGCTCGACGCGTTCCGCACCTACCGGGTCGGCATCAAGGGGCCGCTCACCACGCCCATCGGCGGCGGCATCACGTCGCTGAACGTTGCGCTGCGGCAGATCCTCGACCTCTACGTGTGCCTGCGCCCCGTGCGCTGGTTCGCGGGCGTGCCCTCGCCGGTCAGGCACCCCGAGAAGGTGGACATGGTGATCTTCCGCGAGAACACGGAGGACATCTATGCCGGCATCGAGTTCGCCGAGGGCACCGACGACGCGAAGAAGGTGTTCGCGTTCCTGAAGGAGAACTTCCCCAAGGCGTACAGGAAGGTGCGCTTCCCCGAATCGAGCGGCATCGGCTTCAAGCCCGTCTCGCGCGAGGGCAGCGAACGGCTGATGCGCGCCGCGATCGAGTACGCCATCGCGCAGAAGCAGAAGAGCGTCACGATCGTGCACAAGGGCAACATCATGAAGTTCACCGAGGGCGCGTTTCGTAACTGGGGCTACGCGCTCGCGGAGCGCGAGTTCGGCGGCCAGGTCTATACGTGGGAGCAGTGGGAGCGCACCAAGGCCGCCAAGGGCGAGGAAGCCGCCAACGCCGAGCAGAAGGTGAACCTTGCCGGAGGCAAGGTACTCGTGAAAGACGCCATCGCCGACATCACGCTGCAGCAGGTGCTCACGCGCCCCGAGGAGTTCGACGTCATCGCCACGCTCAACCTGAACGGCGACTACCTCTCCGACGCGCTGGCCGCGCAGGTGGGCGGCATCGGCATCGCGCCCGGCGGCAACATCAACTATGTGACCGGCCACGCGGTGTTCGAGGCCACGCACGGCACCGCGCCCAAGTACGCCAACCAGGACAAGGTGAACCCCGGCTCGGTCGTGCTGTCGGGCGAGATGATGCTGCGCTACCTCGGCTGGAACGAGGCCGCGGACCTGATCCTCAAGGGCATGAACGGCGCCATCGGCGCCAGGCGCGTCACCTACGACTTCGCGCGCCAGATGGACGGCGCCACCGAGGTCAGGTGCAGCGAGTTCGGGGACGCGCTGATCGCGCACATGTAGGCGAAGCATCGCAGGATGCGCATGCGCGGCGGCCTGCGGGCCGCCGTTCGCGTTTCGGGCTCACGGCCCCACGCGCAGCAGCGCGTGGTCCTCCTCGCGCCAGACCTCGCACGCGCGGCCCGTGGCCACCAGCTTCGCGAGGCCATCGAGCGTGGGCTGCGGCCACTCGCCACCGTTGAACGTGGCGGGGCCGGCGTCGTCGGTGAGCAGCACCCAGCGGATGCCGTGGCGGGCGAGGTCGCGCTCGATCGATGCGGGGTCCGCGGTGAGGAAGAGCCCGAGCGGCGGCGAGACCTGCCCGAACGGCACGGGCCAGTTCGCGGGCCGGTCCGCGTACCAGAGCACGTCGTACGTCTCGCGCGCGAGCACGGTCTCGCCCGCGGGCACGGCTGCGTGCACCGCGGCGAACGCGGCCATGTTCTCGGACGACTCGTCGAGCTCGGTCCCGGCGCGCAGCCCCGGCATGGCGAGCACCGCCCACGCGGCGAACGCCAGCGCGGCCACGTCCACCGCGCGACGCGCGCGCGGCATGTCGGCGAGCGCGCGTGCGAGCGCCACCGCCGCCAGCACGCCCGCGCACACGATGAGCGGCAGCAGGTGGCGCGTGCCGACCATCGCCTGCAGCGGCGCGAGCAGCACCAGCACCAGGCAGCCGCCGAACAGTGCCAGCTCCACCCCGCCGCGGCGCCGCCACGCGCCCAGCGCGAGCGCGGCGATCGCGAACGCGCCCACGGCGGGACCCGTGCGGCCCAGCACGTCGCGCCACAGCGTCCACGCGGACGGCGTGAAGTGCCGCGCGTTCAGGCGCATGAGCAGCGGGTGCACGTCACGCCCGAACGCCGGGTAGATCGGGCTGCCGAAGCGCGCCGCATTGTGCGCAAGCCACGGAGCCGCCACCGCGCACGCGACCGCGGCCGCCGTCGCGAGCGTGCGCGCGGTGGTGCGCCGGCCGCTCGCGAACGCGCCCAGCGCGAGCAGCGCCAGCAGAGGCGGCAGCACGAGCGCCGAAAGCTTCGCCACGATCGCGAGCCCTGCCGCCAGTCCCAGCGCGAGCGAATCGCCGGGGCGTGGCGCGCGCAGCAACAGCGCCAGGCGCAGCACCACCGCGGTCACGAGCAGCGTCGAGAGGTCCTCGGCGTAGAGCAGCACCGAGTGCAGCGCCAGGAAGGGCGTCGCCACGCACAGAGCCACCGCCCAGCGAGCCGCCGGCTGCACGTCCAGCCGCCGCACGCCGCGCGCGACCACGAACAGCAGCAGCGCGCTCACCGCGACGTTCACCAGCAGCAACCCGTGCGACCCGCCCACGGTGGCCGCCAGACCGCCCACGAGGTGGAAGAGCGGCGGGTAGAAGTACGCGAAGCCGCCGTAGAGCCCGTCGATGCGCAGCGGCAGCGCGTGGTGCTGCGCCAGCCAGCGCGCCATGTAGGCGTGGAAACACTCGTCGGTCTGGAGTCGGGCGGCCAGCGCCTGCGGCGCCAGGCGCGCCAGCCACGCC
>CAIXRL010000084.1 GCA_903921835.1 Candidatus Eiseniibacteriota bacterium
AGCACGACCGCGGGCGAAGTCGCCTTCACGGCCGCGACCACCGCCGCCGCGTAGCCCGCGCCGTCGTACTTCGCGAACGCCTCGTGCGTCGCGAGCAGCACCTTGTCGGCGCCCGCCTCGCCCAGTCCGGCCAGGCCCGGATCCGACGCGGCGCAGCACACGCCCACCACGGGACCGCCGAGCGTGGCCGCGAGTCGCGACGCCTCGCCGAGCGCTTCGCGCGAGACGGAGCGCACCTTGCCGTCGCGCTGCTCGATGAATACCAGGATGCTCATGTCGCGCCTCCCTAAATGACCTTGGCTTCGTCGCGCAGGGCGCGGACGAGCGCGGGCACCGCGGCGGCGCCCTCTCCGACGATCCGCCCCGCGGCACGCGCGGGGGGCAGCTCCAGCGACACCAGTTCGAGGTTCGCAGGCCCCAGGTCGGCCGCGACCTCCTCGATGGTCTTCTTCTTCGCGCCCATGATGCCCTTGAGCGAAGCGTAGCGCGGCTGGTTGAGGCCCTTCTCCGCGGTCAGCACGCACGGCAGCGGCAGCTCGACCTGCTCGCGGCCACCTTCGATCTCGCGCTCCACCTTCGCCGTGTTGCCGTCCAGTTCGAACGCCGCGACCGCCGTCGCGCACGGCAGGTCGAGCAACGTGGCCAGCATCGGGCCGACCTGCGAGGCGTCGTCGTCGGCCGCGGCCTTGCCCAGCCAGACGATCGCCGGATCGAGCGGCCGGATCGCCACGGCCAGCGCCTTCGCGACCGCGAGGCCGTCGGGCGAGAGCGTGTCGCTCCTGAGGTGCAGCGCGCGGTCGGCGCCCATCGCGAGCGCGTTGCGCAGCGTGGTCTGCACGCCGGGTCCGCCCAGCGAGACCACGACCACCTCGCCCGCGCCCGCCTTCTCCTTCACCTGAAGCGCGGCCTCGACGGCGAACTCGTCGAAGGGATTCATCACCAGCGTGACGCCCGCGGGGTCCAGCGTGCGGCCGTCGCCGGCCACCTTGACCCGCGTCTCGGTGTCCGGAACCTGCTTGATACAGACGACCTGCAGCAAACGCCACCTCCCGTTCCGGCCGCGCGGCGGTGGGCCGCGCGTACGCAGCGCCAGTTGCGCGCCGCCTTGCGCCAGGATTCACAATGTGGGTCGAGGAAACCGCTTCACCGGCACCCGGAAGGCACCGCCGATGGCCGCGTACGGTGAAGGAGCGCCGCAGTTTCGCTGCCAGTGTGACAGGGTGTCAAGGGAATCGGGAACTGTCTCCGCTGCAACATGATTCCGACCGCCCTAACCCGCACTATTCATGAGCCCGCGGCCTACGAGCGCGATCTGCGCCTCATCCGCTGCGAAGCTCGACCGGCCGCTGTCCTCATCGTGTCTCCAACACGGTTCCGGGGTACCCACCGAAGGTGGGTCCGGCCGGCCGATCCTCTTGCGGCTGACGCACATCTCGCACTCTCGGCTCGCGCACTGAATAATGCGGGCTAACTGCAACGTGAAAGTGTCCTCCCCATGGGACACATCACGATGAGCCGGAAGGAGGCCCCGCGGGGCCCGGCCGCGGAGCAGGAGCTTGCGGCCGTTCCGGGGCACGCATAGCGGCGCGCCGTTCAGTCGAGGAGCACGAGCTTCACGACCATCCGGCGGCCCTCCGCTTCGAGGCGGGCGAAGTAGACGCCCCCCGCGAGGCGGCCTGCTGGTCCGGTGCCATCCCATCGGCGCCCATATCGGCCGGCGGCGAAAGCAGCGTCGGCGAGGACCACTACCCTGCGGCCCTGGAGGTCGAAGACCTCGAGCCGGACGCGTGTGGGCCGCGGCAGATCGAAGTTCAGGACGGTTCCGGCCCGGAACGGGTTGGGCGCCGGCGGCCGCAACGCGAGCACGGTCGGCAACGCCGGTTTCGGGACGTCGAGCACCCGGCCCAGTTGGCGCTCCTGCCGGTTGTTGTTCTCGTTCAGCTCGGCAATGGAGTTCGGCCCGTCGACGACCAGCACGATGAGATTGTCCACGGAATCCGGCGACGCCCACGGCACCGAGACGATCAGCGTCTCGCCGATCGCAGCGGCCGGCACGAGCAGATCGCCGATGACCGTGCCGCCCGCCCCGGGCTGCCCGTGGTAGAACTGGACCGGAATCCCCAGCGCGTTCGCGCCGCCGATGTTCACGATCCTCGCGGTCAGCAGCAGCGAGTTGCCCGTGCCGGGCTGGACGCCGATGGCGTTGGGCGGCACCGCGAGGTCCGGCAGCGCCGAGCGGATCACGTCGAGGAAGCTTTCGTTGTTCGTGAGATCGCGGTCGTTCACGACGCGGGCGGAATCCGCCATCACCACGACCTCGTTCAGCCCGAGCGCCGGCGCGAACGGCAGGGACACTGTGTGCGTCGCACCTGCCGCAAGCGTGTCCACGGAGACGGTGGCGATTCGTGCCCCACCCACCATGGGGTCACCGCGGTAGAAGCCGAGCGTGAACGACCCACTGCCCGTCGTGCCGCGGTTCTCGAGACGCACGAGCAGGGTTCCGGTCGAATCGACTGGAACGTAGCGGAGCGAATCCCTGATCACGACGATGTCGGGCTGCAAGTGCAGTTCGAGCTGCCCCGTGACACCCGCCTGCACGCTGTCGGCCAGGCCACCCGCGACGACGGCCGATACGCCGATCGAGTCCGCGCCCGTGGCGGCAACCAGCGGCAGCTCCGCCCGCGCGCTGTCCCCGCGCGCAATCGTCGAGAATGCGGCGCTGCCAACGAAGCCGTGGCGGCCGGTGAAGCGAACGGTGGCTGGGCCCGTCGCGTCCCCGCCGACGTTTCGGACGACCGCGCGCACGAGCACCGTGTCACCCGGGAACGGATCGGTCTTTGAGAACGCGAGCGACGACAGGACCAACCGGGCCCGTGGCGCGATGGCGGCCACTGCAGCGTTGTTGGTCTCGTCCTGTTCCAGGTCGCGGTTATCCGGATCCACGACCACGCGATAGTCCTGGCCGCCGGCGCGCACGACGAAAGGCATCGCCACGACCGCGATGGAGTCCGGCTCGATGGAGGGCAGGGAATCCTCGGTGACCACAGCGAACACACTTGAACCGGGCTAGGCCACCAGGAAGCGCACGGTGGTCGCTCCCGAGCGGTAGTCGCCGATATTCGTCACCCTCGCGCTCAGGCTGGCGCTGTCGCCGGCCCCGGGATTGGGCGGCGTCACGGTGAGGTCCGCGCTGGCGAGCTTCAGGTCCGACGTGAGCGGACGGTACCCGAGGTTCAACTGGTCACTCACGTCCAGGGAGTGGGTGATGCCCCGTGACGAGTAGGCAAGCTGGCCGAAGAGATTGCGCGCGGACTGCGGCGTGGGCGTGCCCCCGAGATCGCTCTTGAGATCGACGACCTGCAGGTTGTTGTGGTCGTCCACCGCTGCGGTGACCATCCAGTCCGTGAGCGTGTCGCTGCTGATCGCGCGCGGCGCCGTCCAGGCCGCGCCTGGCCGGCCCAGGTCCTTGAGCGAAGCGAACACGTCACCCGCGACGCCTGCGTAGCCGCGCCAGACGATCACGGCGAGACCGCGGCGATCCACCATCACCGTGGGCGTTTCGACGAACGATGAGTCCTGCCGCACGACCTCGGGCGCCGACCAGCTCGTCTGCCCCGTCTGCAAGGACGTGCAACGCAGTTTGTAGGTGAGGCTCGAATCCGCGTTGACGGCGGTCTCTCCCCACGCCGCCAGCAGGAGACCCGAAGGGGCCCGCGCGAGCGAGATGCGTCCCGCCTGCGCCGTGGAACTCGCGAGCAGGCGAGTGGGGGACCAGGCGGAACCGTCCCACAGCGCCCATGCAATCGAACGCTGGCCCGCATTGGCCGGGTCCATTCGCAGCCACGCGGCAAGGACGCTGTCCCCTCCCGCCGAGACGACGGACGGCGCGATGTCGTCGATCGCATCGCGGGTCAGAGCGCCCGGCGCCGACCACATCGTGCCGGTCAGGCGCGAGCTGAAGATCTCGCAGCCACCCGGCGCCAGCGCGCTGTCACCGAGTGACCGCGCCCACACCGCGAGCGCGCCCGAAGCGGTGCCGGCCACGACGGCCGTCCCGTCGCCGTGCAGCACGCCCGCGGTGTCCGCGATGAGCGGCGCGGGAGCGCACCATGTGCTGCCGCTGCGCAGCGCGTACCAGATGTCCTGGCGGTCGAGGATCTGCGAGAAGGTCAACTGCCCCGGTTCGTCCCTGGGCTTCGAGTTCTGAGTCCAAATCGCCAGCGCGCGACCGTCTCCGGTCCAGGCCAGCGCAGGCGCGCTCTCGTAGCGATCGTTCGTCGTGATGCGTTGGGGTGCCGCCCACGTGTCGCTCGAGTCGCGCAGCGCGAAGAAGATCTCCGGGTCATCGGTGGCAGGATCCGGAGAAACGTTGCCAACCCAGGTGAGGCCCAACGTCCCCTGGGGGCCGACCGCGAGGCGCGGGTCCGGGAAGACGGACGGAAGTACGACGTCCTGAACGGCCGCCGGGGAGATCTCTGAAGCTCTGGTGGCGTTGAAAGGTTCGCTGCGCGGATAGGTCCATCTCCACGGACCCCAGTCCTTGCTCAACAGCGTGCCTTCCTTGCGCCACTGCATGAAACCGACGCTGCCCACGAGCTTCGCATTGACCTGGAATGTGAACAATCCAGAAACCGACATATCCCCTGGCGGATATGAATAGTTCACCGCCGGCGCGAGCAACATGGTCGGCGTGACCACCGCCTTGAGGTCGGCGAGGTCGCACGGCAGTGAAGCACTCACCGAGCCGTGCCCGGTGACCGTAACGGAAGGCGTGAAGTGGGCGTCGTACGACGCGAAGTTGTTCTGCATCGTGCCGTCGAGCGCCAGACTGAGATTCCCCTCCATTCCCACACCCACATAGAACGTCACCCACCAGAGTTGGCCAATCGGGACCGACTTCTCCGGGATCGAGAACCCGTCCCCCGCCTCCAGATGCAGCGTCGCAGTGGTCACCTCGCTGCCGTTCTGGGTGACGGACGCGGTGATCTCGCCATTCGCGGTCGCGAGCGTCCTGCCGAGGAACGACTCCGTCGCGTCAATGGAGCCTTTCAGCTCCCACGGTGACGCCGGATCCAGCGGAATGCCGACGTCGAACTCCGCGTCCGCCTCGATGTCGGTGGAGAGATCGCCGATGAAATTGACGCCCTTGTCCACCTTGTCCTTGAAGAACAGCGCCGGCATCCCGGGAAACTGCTTGTTCTCGAGCGAGGTCTTGATCGTGAGGTACTGCCGGTCGAGGCTGATCTCCACCGGCCCGACCTTCCTGGTCAGGTTGTCCTTCATCCAGTCGGGCCAGCCGCGCACCCACAGGCGCCCGACGAACGGGTCGGACTTGAGCCCGGAGCGGCTGTAGGCCGTGACGATCAGAGGCAACGCAATCGGCGTGAACGACGGGTTCACGAGCGTGCCTGTGTCGAGCGTTTCGCTCCAGCCATCCGAGCCATCGGTGTCGGTGAGGACCGTGCCGTTGAAGTTGAACTCCACCTTCCAGAGGTCGTTGTCCGGGGCGCTCACCGTCGCCGTGAACCTGTCGAACGCCCCTTCCGCTCCCGAGACGAACAGGCCGTAGTCACGCGGCAGCGTATTCCAGTCGAAGCCAGCGGCGACGGCGGAAACGACCGGCCGGTTGCCCCCCAGCTCGGCGCCGAGATCGCGGAAGGCACCGTTGTTGAGCCTGCCGATCTCGGCGATCTGCGCGTTGGGGTCCGCGAATGCGTAGAAGCGCCGGTGCCCCGACGCGGGCGTGAACGTCACGCTGACGGGCGTCGCGCCACCCGCCGCGAGACTGGCGATCACGGGCTCGGGCGAGAGCACCGTGAAATCGCCGAGGCCGGAGCCGGTGCTGGCGTCGTAGAAGCGCACGTGCACGTCGCTGGCGGGCGCACCGCCGCGGTTGTGCACCATCGCCGTGAGCGTGAGCGAACCGTCCGCAATCGGCGTGAACGTCACGTCGGTTGTGGTGATCGCAAGGTCGGGAAGCGTGATGACGCCGCCACCTGTGGGCGTCAGGTTGAAGCTCGCGCTGATCGTCGTCCCCGAGAACTTGAGCAGGTCGCTCGTGGCGTCGGCGTACCCCGACCTGGCCGCGCGCACGACGTACGATCCGGGAACCGTGGCGTAGAACAGGTACGAACCGGTGGCGTCCGTCGTCGTGGAACCGACGCGCGTGGAGCCGAGGTAGAGTTCCACCACCACGCCCGCGACGGGCTGGTTGGTCGTGGCGTCACGGATCTGGCCGACGAACGCGTTCGCGAGCCGCGTGTCGAGGGCGAAGGCCCCCGCTCAATGCGAAGCGCTCGCTCAACGGACCGAGGTAGAGGGCAAACGCACCGCTGCTCGCCGAACCGACACCACCTGGGGCATAGGGCGACACGTAGCCAACGCCAAGGTACAGCGAGAATGGCGCGCTCACGCCCTCGCCGACGTCGGCGACCGCAGAGCGGGCCGGGCGCGCGGCCAGGAGACCCAGCAGCGCAAGGAGTCTCAGCAGATGGCGCGTGGGCGCGCTCACTCACTGCTCCGCAATACAGTGCTGCCGGGTCGCCAGGCTTCGGCCAGTGGCCTACCACAGGGCGACCCGTCCTGCTCGCAGTGGCCCTCGCGGGCCGGGAACGAACCGTGGACGTTCAGCGCTCTCTCCTGCCCACCGCGGCGGGCAGGACTCAGGCAAAGCACGTCTTCGCACAACGGAACCCGATGTTGTTGTTGCGATTGTTCGGGTTGTTGTTGTTGCGCGCGGCGCAACGGAGGTTGCTCGCATCGTTGTTCCACGAACCGCCCCGAAACACCCGGTACGACTGAATCGACTCGCCCCCACCGGCCACGCTGGAAGAGCCGCGGCCAGATCGCTCGGCGCAGCCGTCCGCTCTCGGCGAACGACGCATGCGCCACCCATGCCTGGATCGACCTCCCCAGGGCCGCCGGCGTCCGCTCGCCCTGCTGCACCTCGGCGTACTGCCGCCGGGTCCTGCGGATGAACCGTTGCACTCCCTTGCGCAGCAGCAGTCTCCGCCCCGGCAGCGCGCGGAAACCCAGGAACGGCACGCCCGCCGCGGTGTGGTGCACGTGGCACTTGACGGGGTGCAGCGTCAGCCGAAGCGGCTCGATGGCCCGCCCGATGTCCCGCTTCCATGCCCGCAGTTGATGGCGATCGTCACCGAACAACAACACATCGTCCATGTAACGCACATAAGCCTTCACGCGCAGGCCGCGCTTCACGAACGCATCCAGCTCGGCCAGGTAGACGTTGGCGAAGAACTGGCTCGTCAGGTTGCCGATCGGGATTCCCCGCGGCCGCAGCACGGCGAACAGGTCGTCGCCCGCGAAATCCCGATGGTACTCGGGACCGCTGGTCCACGTGTGCAGGAGACTGGCAATCAGCGCAAGCAGCCGCGGGTCCCGTATCCGCCGCGCGAGGATCGCCAGCAACACCTGGTGGTCCACGCTGGGATAGAACTTCAGGATGTCGGCCTTGAGCACCAGCGGGTGGCTTCTGGCGAACTCCTGGCAGCGCAGGATGGCCCGGTGCGTGCCCCGGTCGCGACGGCAGGCATACGTGTCGTGCACGAAGCGCGGTTCGTAGATGGGCTCCAGCACGCTGACGATCGCGTGATGAACGACGCGATCGCGAAACGGCGCAGCCGACACCAGTCGCTGCTTGGGCTCGTACACCTGGAACTCGCGGTACTCGCCAAAGCGGTAGCCACCCGCCAGCAGATCGCGGCGAATGCCCAGCAGGCGCGACTCCGCATCGAGCTCGAAGCGCGCCACGTCCGCGGACGAGCGCTTGCCCCGGCGGGCCCTGCGATACGCGACGTGGAGGTTCTCGAAGCTGGCCACGCTCTCGAACAGGGCGGTCCACGTCTTCATGGCCGGCCCCCTACGGCTGCGCCGGCACCGGCGCGCGACTGCTGCTGGCGCGACCAGCCACCCACCATGCGCCCGATCTCGTCGATGCGCTCGCTCACGAACTCGTAGCGCTGCACGCCCAGCAACCTGAGGTCGCTGCACAGGCGCAGGAGGTGCCGCAACCGCACCAGCAGCAGGTTGGCCCGCCAGAGCAACGGGAGCTTGTCTTTGCGGTACTGCGCCTCCACGAGCACGTCGAGCAGATCCAGGGCCGTGGACTCGATCCGGTCCCCCAGTACGAAACGCTGGCCGCGCGGAAGTTCGTTCACGCGCGGCACCAGCCACAGCACCAGATCGTAGACCTTCGGCACCACCGTTACCGGTGCTGGCGTGGCCTTGCGCTGCGCTGGGGTCGGGCTCATGGCAGAATCAAAGTGAAAAGCGTAAGAGTGAGCGAGTGTCGAGGGTCACAAACCCGTCCTCGCACAACGGAACCCGAAGTAGCCGCCGCGATAGCCCGGGTCGTCGCCGTTGCGCGCGGCGCAACGGAGGTCGCTCGCACCGACGATCCACGAACCGCCCCGAAACACCCGGTACGACCCGGACAGCGGACCCTGCGGATTGGTCAGCTGGTTGCTGTCGTAGCTCCCGTACCAGTCCAGCACCCATTCCCAGACGTTGCCCGCCATGTCGTAGGCGCCATAGGGACTGGGAGAGTTCGTGGTCTGGAAGACCGGGTTGGCGTTGAGCCTGCCATCGTAGAAGCCCACCGGGGTGATCTGCGCGTTGCTGCTCTCATAGGGATCGCCGCTGCCCGAGTAGTTCGCGCGTGAGCCGTCGACCCCAGCACCCCAGGGGTAGTCACGGGCGTCCGTGCCGCGCGCGGCCTTCTCCCACTCGGCCTCGGTGGGCAGCCGCTTGCCCGCGAATGCCGCGTACGCCTCGGCCTCGTAGTACGACACGCCCATCACGGGGAAGCCGGGCCAGTTGGTCCCCGAGCGATAGCTGTCGTCCCCCCAGAAGGCGGGTTGCGTCCAGCCCTGCGAGCTGCGATAGGACCATCCCGCCGCACTCCAGAAGGCCTGCGTGCCGTAGCCGCCGGCGTCCATGAACTGCTTGTACTGGGCGTTGGTGACTTCATACTTGTCGATGGAGAATGCATCCAGGTAGACGTTGCGGACCGGCGATTCACCGCCATTCGCCGAGCCCATCGTGAAGCTGCCCGCGGCCACCGGCACCATCTCGCCCGCGGAGGCCGGTCCGTCGCTGGCGATCACCTTGGCGACCACGCTGGCAAAGTAGCGTCCCGGGTAATCGGCCGCCGCGTTCCACACGATCTGCTTGCCCGTGCCCGCGGTCATGGTCCTGTTGACGTCGCCCGAAATGCTCATGGGCAACAGGTCGAATGTCGAACCGCCATTGGACGAGCAGATGAGGCGCGTCGTCACCTGGTCCCCGTCCGCATCGCTGACGTCGTACGTCACCCGCACCTGGCCGGTGCCCGCGATCTGCGTGGCCACCACGTTGGAGACCACGGGCGCGGTGTTGGCGTGCGCCGCCGAGACGCCAATGAAGCAGGCGGCCGTGGCCAGCGCCACGACCGCGAGAGTGCGTGCGGCTTTCATATGTGCCTCCGGGAAATCGCACAAAAAGCCAGCGGGAGGAACACGCTGGCGGATGGCTGCCCAACCGGGGAGATGAACGTGGGGAACATGCGACCCTGCTCGCTTGCTACGTCAGACGCGGCACAAGAACTCGCGGGCATCGGGGGGTGCGGACGAGCGCGGCAATGCAGAACTGCTTCCCCAACCAGCACTTACCATGATAGGCGCCTCCACCCGCGTCCGCAATGCTCAAACTCCGGCCGGCGATTTGCGCCCCAGCCAGACCGGACAGCCTACAATGGCTCGTTGGTATCCTGGGCCAGCAGGTCGGAGGCAGCCTCCCCCGCCCGCGCCCTTCGCAGCGCGCCGCGCTTCACCACCAGCTCGGCGAGCCGTCCGCGGCCGTTGTAGTTGGACGACATGGCAGCGCCGTACGCGCCCGCGTCGAGGATTCCCCGCCGGGGAGAGCGTTTCCCCCCGGGTCACTCCGGATGGATCGTGAAGTCGACCGTCGCGGTCTCGCCAGACCTCACCACGACGGTGTGCATGCCGTCCACCACGACGAAGCCGCCGCGCACGAGCGATACGGTGTGCGTGCCGGTCTTCAGCTGGGCAAACACCGCGGGCGTGGTGTTGCCGGTGGGCTTGCCATCCAGGACCACGGTCGCCCACCCTCCGCGCGATGTGACCTTCAGGCCGCCGGTGGTGACCTTGAGGAAGTCGTGGGCCAGCCTGACCGTGGCGTTCGCCCTGACGCGCACGCCATTCCACACCATGGGATCAAAGCTCGGGTGGACGGCCTTCACGGTGTAGACACCAGGCTTGAGCTGGATCTGGGCGGTCATCGTGTTGGGCTGTCCCTGCACCTGGTCGTCCACGAAGTACGTAGCGTACGGAGCGACCTGCACGATGAGCGTTCCCGTCGTGCCGGCCTCGGGCTCGAGCGCGAGCAGGACCTGGCCCTGCTCGCCCGCGTCCACCTTCACCGTCTGAAACGCCGGCAGGAATCCGGACTTCTCGGCCTTCAGCGTGTACGTTCCGGCGGCCACATCCTGCTTCGTGAAGTTGGATCTCCGCTCCTGGATGACCCCGTTGACGGTGATCCGGGCGCCCGGCGGAGTGGTCTTGATCTGGAGCGTCGCGGTCGCGACCGCCGCCGCCGGAGGAGGCGCCGGCGTCGGCGCGGGCTGGGACTGCGCGCTCTGCGCGCCGCCGGCTGGACGGCTCGAGGCGGGGGCCTTGCGGCCACCCAGCACGAACGCGGTCACCGCGATCACCACGACCAGCAGCGCCGCGACGCCGATCA